>JAEUJK010000284.1 GCA_016794735.1 Gemmatimonadota bacterium
TCCGGGGTCGGGCGCAGCATGGCGTCGCGGAGGGGCCCTGGCCCGAACCGCACGGCCGCCGCCGCGAAGGCCCGATAGGCAGTCAGGTCCGGGTTGGGCGATTCGAGCTCCGCCCGCAGCGAATGCTGCATTTCCGGCTCAGCCTCCAGAAAGCCGCGCGACCCCGACAGGAGCTGGAGGAGCGCCAGCTCGTACTGGTCGTTGGACGCGAAGCCGAGTGCCGTGCGATTCTCCCGGTACGACACCAGCTGCTGGTACAGCTGGGCGACCTCGAACGGACGGGTCAGCAGGTCTGGTGCGGTGGCCCGCACGTTGTGAACAAGCCGCCGGTAGAGTCGTTCGCAGTCATCCATGGCGGTAGAGCTTAACGTGATCATCGCTGGTCCGCTGAAGGCGCGGCGGCCACTCCCGTCATGGAGAGCCCAACCGCCTACCGCAGGGACGTCGCGTCAGGCGTGGGGTAACGCCCGGGAGGGGCGAAAGTCCTCGGCGGCGGGAAATGGCTCGAGCCGCGACGCCTTCCGCGCCTCGGTTCGCGCGGCGAGCCAGGCGTCGAAGCCGGATTCCACCAGCCCATCCGATGCGTCGAGCTGCGTGGCCGCGCGCACGGCCAGGTCGTTGGCAAACTCGTTCTGGGCGTGGCCGGCGTGCCCGCGCACCCAGCGCCACTCCACCTCGTGCGCGGCGGCTTCGTGTACCGCGTCCTGCCACAGGTCGAGGTTCTCGATCGCGCCGGTCTTTCGCTTCCACCCGCGTCGCGCCCAGTCGTGGACCCAGCGCGTCATGCCATCGACGATGTACCGCGAGTCGGTGGTGAACACCACACGAAACCGGTTGCCCTTGCGAGACAACGCACGGCATGCCTCGATCACCGAGCGCAGCGCCATGCGGTTGTTGGTGGTGGCCGGCTCCGAGACCCACAACGCGCGCCGCACGAGTGCTCCCCCGTGGGGAAACTCGACCAGCACGCCGGCCCCGCCAGGGTTCTCGCCTTCCTTGCCGTTGCCGAGGCACGACTCGTCCGCGTAGATCGCGACCAACGGGTGCCGGGTGCGCTCGCTCAACGAATCACCTCGATGTGCTCGATCTCGTCGATCGCAAAGGACATGGGGTCGCCGGTCGATGGATGACGGGCCATGAGGATCTCGCGCCCGCTGCGGTATTCGAGTCGTTGCGCGACGATGATCCAGGTGACGCCACGACGCACCACGGCGATGCGCTGCTCCGACGCGACGGCGCGCTCGAGCACGTCGTATTGTGCATGGGAGAACGCCATCACGCGGTCCAGTCGATGGCGAGCCGGGCGAGGACGTCGGTGGCGCGGTCCACCTCGTCGAGCGAGATGTACTCCTCGTCCGCATGGGCGAGCCCCATGTCCCCCGGGCCAAAGCAGATGGCCGGGATGCCGGCCGTGTTGAGCAGGGCCGCGTCGGTCCAGGCGCTGACCCCGGCGACGGGGGCCGGGAGCGCCGCCGCGGCGAGGGCCGCGCCTAACGACTGCACGATGGGGGCACCGGGGGAGACGTCGCTCGGGTCCTGGGTGAGGACGTGACGCAGGGTCACGGCGAGCGATGGGATTCGGGTCCGTACGGCGTCGCACACGCGCTCGAACTCGGCGAGGACGTCAGCCGTGGACTCACCGGGCAGGGTGCGTCGCTCGATGCGCAGCACGCACCGGTCGGGATAGGTGGACCACCCCGTTCCGCCAGCGATGGTCGCGCCGTGCAACGAGGGATGCCCCAGCAGGGGATGGTGCCGCGTCCTGAGCAAATTCGCGTCCATGTCGACGAGCTCGGCCATCACTGCGGCGGCATGTGCGATCGCATCGATCCCCAGGTCGTAGCGGCTCCCGTGGGCCGCGACCCCGGTGAACTCGAACTCGACCCAGGTGAAGCCACGATGCGCCGGACCAATCGCCAGGCGTGTCGGCTCCGTCACGACGGCAGCGTCGGTGCGAATGCCGCTGGCGATGAGCGCGCGTGTTCCGAGGCTCTCGTATTCCTCGTCCACGACGCCGGCGATGACGAGTGGTCCGTTGATGCGGTCGGCGACCTGGGCTGCCGCGGCAAACATCGCGGCGACGCCCCCCTTCATGTCCGACGTGCCGCGCCCGTACATCCGGTCGCCATCGATGAAGGCATCGAACGGGGCGTGCACCATCTGCCCCACGTCGACGACGTCGAGGTGGCCATTGAACATCAGGCTGCGCCCCGGGCGCCCCGTGCCCACGCGAGCGACCACGTTGTGCCGGCCTTCGGCGACCGGCTGGAGCGCGACATCCATCCCCCAGTGCGTGAGCACGTCCGCCAGCCAGTGGGCGATCGGTCCCTCGCCGGTGGCACCGGGGCACAACGACGGATTGCGTGAGTCGTGGCGTACCAGCCCCTGGAGCAGGGCACGGGCATCGCCGCGCGACGGTAGGGTCATCACTCGGTGTCGGTAACGGTGACGCCGTGCAGGTCGACGGCGAAGGGGAGGAGCCGGCCCAGCGGTTCGATGGCGGCGCGGATCGAGTCCGCCTGGTGCGACGGGGCGACGACCACCACGCAGCCCCCGCCGCTCGCGCCGAGCGCCTTGCACCCGCGCGCGCCCTCGCGCATCGCGGTGTCGATGATCGTGTCGATCGCGTCCGTGGTGATCGCCGGGTGCAGGGCGCGCTGGTGTTGCCAGTGTTCCTGCAGGGCGTTGCCTAACGCGTCGAGGTCGCCGGCCGCGAGCGCCTCGGCCATGTCGCCCGCGAGCGCCCGCATCCGGAGCAGGGCTCCGGTGACCGCCGCATCACGGCGTCGGTACGCGTCGAGCACGGCGGTGATGGTCTCGCCGCTGATCCGCGACTGCCCGGTGTAGATCACCAGGCACTGCGCCTCGATGGCTCGGCGCGTCGTCTCGGTGAGCGGGAGCTCGCGCACCGTGGTGGACGCACCGAAGGTCAGGTCGAGCGCGCCGCCGTGGGCCGCCGCATAGTGGTCCTGCCAGCCCCCGGCGATCCCGAGGTCCTCGATCTCCACGGCGCGGCTTTCGTGCACGATGGCCTGCAAGTCGTCGTTTGCCAGGTGCTGCCAGGCGCGCAGCGCTGCCACCATCGCCACCCCCACCGCGGAGGATCCGCCGAGGCCGGCTCCCGTGGGGAAGTCGCTGCGGAGGGTGGAGCGAATGCCGGTCACTCCCAGGCGACGGGTGGCGGCCCGGGCCAGTGGGGAATCCGCGGCGGCGCGGACGTCGAAGGCCGTGGTCGGCGCGGCGACCAGCGTGACGGTCGCATAACGGTCGATCGCGAGGTTGCAGACGCGACCCCCCTGTTCTTCGCAGAACGGCGGGACATCAGTCCAGCCGCCTCCAAAGTCGATCCGGGTTGGGGCTCGCGCGACGACGGTTCGCATGGACGGGTAATGAAGCGAAAGGCGGCGTGTCGCGCGACACGCCGCCTTGGCCACACCTGTTGGAGCGAGACTACTTCTTCTTCGGGGCCGCCTTGGCTGCCGGCTTGGTGGCCGCGGGCTTGGCGGGGGCCGCCTTGGCGGGAGCTGCCTTGGCCGCCGGCTTTGCCGGTGCTGCCGCCTTGGCGGCGGGGGGCTTGGCTGCCGGCTTCTCGGCGACCTTCTCGGCGGGCTTCGCGGCCTTGGCCGGCGCGGCCGCCGGTGCAGTCTTGGCGACGACGGTCTTGGCGGGCGCCGCTTCCTTGGCCTTGGCGGGGGCCTTGGCTTCAGGCTTCTCGACCGGCTTCGGACGCTTCCCGTGCGCTTCTTCCACCTCGCGGAGCAGCTTGGTCGCCTCCTCCTGCGACATCTGCCCCCGGCGGACCATATAGTTCACGAGGTCCCGGGCGCTTTCGATGGCGAACGCTGAGATGCCAGCCGCGGCGCCGACGACATCGCGCATGGCGGAGGCCATCTTGCTGCCGGCCTCGAGGCTGATTTCGTGTGCCTTGGCCGCCATCTCGGCGACCGTGTCCCGAATGTCCTGACCGCGGTGGCCGGGACCGCGCTTGGGCGGCGGCGGTGCAACCGGTGCGGCGTCCGGGACGTCGCTGGCGGCGGTATCAGGCGTCAAGTTTTCTGACATCAATTTGGCTCCACGGCGGTCTGCGAGCCTGGGCCCGCGCGCGCTGCGAGTGGCGAGGATGTGGTGGGCCGACGGGCGAGGTGGAGTCGCCAGCTGTCGAGCGCGCTAAGTATATGATTTTCCGCCGCATACGCAAGGCGCGAGGATGCACTTTGGAGCTAGATTTTGGCCATTTTGGTGCGTGGTCGTGCCCGCTAGACAACTACTTCATAGCGACACAATAGGGCCATAAATGCTGCACGGAGTCAAAGTTCTGGACCTTAGCAGAGTTCTCGCCGGACCACTCTGTGGAATGACCCTCGGCGACCTCGGAGCCAACGTCATCAAGGTCGAACGCCCCGGATCCGGCGACGAATCGCGCGGGTGGGGCCCCCCGTTCGACCCCCGGGGGGAAAGCGCCTACTACCTGTCGTGCAACCGGAACAAGCTCGGGATCGCGCTCGACCTCGATTCCGAGACCGGGATCAGGCAGCTCCGGGGCCTCATCGCCGGCGCCGACGTGGTCATCGACAACTTCAAGCGCGGGACCCTCGAACGCCGCGGGTTGGTGCCCGAAGAGCTCCTGAGCGAGCACCCGCATCTGGTCTGGTGCACCCTCACCGGGTTCGGGCCTGAATCGTCCAGACCCGGCTACGACTTCGTCGTTCAGGGCGAGTCCGGGCTCATGTCCATCACGGGAGAACCCGAGGGGGCGCCGATGAAGGTCGGGGTCGCCCTCGTCGATGTCCTCGCCGGCAAGGACGCCACGATTGCGATCCTCGGCGCGCTCGCCGCCCGTGCCAGAGGGCCGCTGCCCGCGGAGCGACGGCGCCTCTTCGTCTCGCTGTACCACACGGCAACGGCCGCGCTGGTCAACGTCGCACAGAACACCCTGGTGGGTGGCCAGGCGCCGCGACGCTGGGGGAACGCACACCCGAACCTCGTCCCCTACCAACTCTTCGAAGCGCGTGATCGGGGGGTCGTGATCGC
>JAEUJK010000297.1 GCA_016794735.1 Gemmatimonadota bacterium
GCCCCCGACGGCGTCGAGCTGCGCGCGGGTGATCAGCAGCCCCTGGTCCCCGTACGGCAGCGCGAGCACGCGCGAGCGCAGGTTTGCCCCGGCGGCGATGAGTCGGATCGACCACGACGCGTCATCGATCGACAAGCGGCAAGCGCACGGAGACGGGACGCGATCGCCCACCAGGCGCGCGATCGCATCGCGCGTGACATCGGGGACGCGCACATCGGCATGGAGGATCCAGAGATACTCACCACGCGCCTCGGTGGTGGCGGCGCGAAGCTGCCCGCCACGCCCCGGGGTGGTCGTCACCACGCGGGCCCCGTGGTGCTCGGCCAGCGTGCGGGTCGCGTCCGTGCTGCCGCCATCACCGACCACCAGTTCGACGTCGGGGCGGGCCAGCAGGGGCGCGAGGTCGCCGAGCAGCATGGGCAGCGCTCCCGCCTCGTTGAGGGTCGGGACCACGATCGACAACACCATCGAGGGTGAATCCGCCATGTTACGGAAGGTGTGCGCGCGGGTTGAATTCGGCCATCCTCGCCGGTGGCAATCCGGTTGGCCCGTTCGCGCGTACCAAGGCGGGGAACTCCACGCCGCCAGGGCGCCTTCAAGCAGGGAACACCGATCCTTTACGCTTTCACCGCCACACATGACTGACCGGCCCAGCTACTACCATCACCACGACCTCGGCAAGTTCGGGGAGGTCGCCAAGGGAAATGCAGACCTCGCCGGCAAGTTCTTCGCCTGGTACAACGCGGTGTTCGCCGAAGGCGCCCTGACCGAACGCGAGAAGTCGCTGATTGCCCTGGCGGTCGCGCATGCGGTGCAGTGTCCCTATTGCATCGACGCGTACTCGAATGACGCGCTCCAGAAGGGATCGAACCTCAACGAGATGACCGAGGCGATCCACGTGGCCGCCGCGATCCGTGGTGGGGCGTCCCTGGTGCACGGGGTGCAGATGCTGAATCACGTCGCTGACGTGGGGATGTAACATGGGTCGCATCCTGGCCACGCTGGAAAAGCGGCTCGCCCCCCTGTCGTCACCGCAGGCACAACTCGATCGCCTGCACGAGGTCGAGCTGCCGGCGTCGTTCGAGACCTCATTGGCCGGCGCGGGGTTGTTCCCGCTGCGGGCGACGGGGATCGACATCCTGCAGATCAACGTGGGGCGTCGCTGCAACCAGACGTGCCGCCATTGTCACGTGGATGCGGGCCCGGACCGCAAGGAAGTGATGTCGCGCGAGGTGATGGATGCCTGCCTGGCCTTCCTCGAGCGGCATCGCATTCGCACGTTCGACATCACCGGTGGTGCGCCGGAGCTGCATCCGGACTTTCGGGAGATCGTCGTTCGCGGTGCGGCCACGGGTGCCCATGTCATGCATCGCTGCAACCTGACGGCGATCCTGCTGCCCAACTACGCGGACATCCCGGAGCTGCTGGCCACACATCGCGTCGAGATCATCGCCTCGTTGCCGTACTTCCAGTCGAACGAAACCGACGCCCAACGCGGCGAAGGGGTGTTCGAGGAATCGATCGCGGCCCTCCGCCTGCTCAATGGGCTGGGCTATGGCCGCGGCGACGGGTTGCTGCTCAACCTCGTGACGAACCCGGTGGGGACCTTCCTCCCCGGCAACCAGGTGGCGCTACAGGCGCGGTGGAAGCAGGAAATGAAGCGGCGGTACGGCGTGGTCTTTGACCAGCTGTATACGATCACGAACATGCCGATCTCGCGCTTCCTCGAGTTCCTCGATGAGCGCGGGAAGGTGGAGGAGTACCTCACGACCCTCGCCAACGCGTTCAATCCCGTGGCGGCGGCTGGCGTGATGTGTCGCAACACCGTGAGCGTGTCACACGATGGCACGTTGCACGACTGCGACTTCAACCAGATGCTCGCGATGGGGCTGACGGCCCAGGCGCCGCGCACAATCTTCGACGCGCTCACGGACCATGGGATGGCCTCGCTTTCGTCGCGCGAGATTGCCCTGGCGCCGCACTGCTATGGGTGCACGGCGGGTTCGGGGAGCTCGTGTGGAGGCGCCGTCGCCTGACGAGTGTCCGCGGTGGCGGTGTGTTACGTCACCCAGCGGAAGAACGCGGCGAAGATGCGACGCACCGTCGGCGTGAGCTTGCGCCGACGCCACGCGTCGGCCGCCTTGCGGAAGACCTCACCCTGCGTGGGATACGGGTGGATGGTCTGCCCGATCTTCGACAAGCCGAGGCCCGCGGTCATGGCGAGG
>JAEUJK010000299.1 GCA_016794735.1 Gemmatimonadota bacterium
ACGGCGGTGGCGTTCGACGCGGAGCCCCACCAGATGCGCTCACGCAACCCGGCGGAGTGCGGCTCCAGGCGCAGCAAGCCGGGCGGGTTGGGGAACATCGGCTGCGGGTTGGGCGTGGCGAAGCCCTCGCCCTTCAACAGCTCCAGGAACACCTCCGCATGGGCGCGACCCATGTCAGCGTCGGTCATCCCCTCGGGCGGGGCGAACCCGAAGTGGCGCCATCCCTCGATCACCTGCTCGGGCGAGCCGCGGCTGATGCCGAGCTGCAGCCGACCGTTGCTGATGAGGTCCGCTGCGCCGGCGTTCTCCACCATGTAGAACGGATTCTCGTAGCGCATGTCGATCACACCCGTGCCGATCTCGATGCGCGACGTTTTCGCGCCGACGGCCGCGAGGAGCGGGAACGGGGACGCCAGCTGTCGCGCGAAATGGTGGACCCGGAAGTAGGCACCATCGGCGCCGAGTTCCTCGGCGGCGACCGCAAGTTCGATCGACTGCTGCAGGACGTCGTGCGCCGACCTCACCGCCGAGTGCGGAGACGCCATCCAGTGTCCGAAGGACAAGAAGCCGATCTTCTTCACGAGCTCACGTCACGTGGGGTTGGGACGGCAATGTACATCCCGGGTGCACGCTGCAGTGTGGTCGCTCCGTGCGCTTCCCGTCACCACCCCACGCGTACGGGGACCACGTCGCCAGCTGGGCGGGTCACGGCCGACCCGGCACGCGTCAGTGCCTACGTGGGTGGCACCGGGGCTGGACCAAGTGGCCGGCCGAGCGCCTCGTTGTAGACGCTTTCGATGAGCGGTGTGAGGCCGTACAGGTCGAACCAATAGGCGAGCCAGGTGTCGGAGCCGGCGAACGCGGTGCGTTCCCTGTCGAAGCGGGTCCTAGCAGGAATCGAGTCGAGTGGCACGCCGGCCCTGGCGAGCGGCTCCACCTGCGTGCGAACGGCGCGCAGCAGGCGCTGCAGTGCATCGAGGTAGCTCCGGTCGCGCGTCGGCGCACCGTGCCCGGGCACCAGGACGCGGAACGGGTATGCACGGATGCGCTCCAGCGTCCGCGACAACTCGCTGGGAAAGACCTGGATCATGTAGGGCGTGGGGGCGACCACGATGTCACCCGTGACCAGCACGCGTTGTCGTGGCAACCACGCCACCACATCACCCGAGGTATTCGCGCGCCCGAGATGTCGCAGCTCGATTGGCGTCTCGGTGTCGGCGAGGGTGAGGGAATCCCGAAAGGTTCGTCGGGCCGGAATCAGGTGCGTTCCGGGAACGTCGGCGAGACGCAGGTCCCTGGCACCGAGCGTGGCGCGCCATCCCTCACGTTCAGCGTCGGTCCGGGCCTGTGCCGCCTGGTTCTGCTCGATGTCGGTGTAGGCCGCGTCCAGCGCTTGCGCGCGCTCGTGATCATACGTGGCCGATGGCGCACTGGGGAACAGGGCTGACAGCCGGGTCGCGATGTCGCGTGCGGCCTGCTCCTGCGCAATCACGTCGGCGTTCGGCCACGCCGCGAGAATGGCCGAGAGGCCCATGACGTGATCGCCGTGCCAGTGCGTGATGACGACGGTCTTCACCGGCTTCGGGCTGATCGCGCGAACGAGGGCCACGATCCGCAGGCCGCTGCCGTGTGAGGCGCCGGCATCCACCAGCACCAGTCCGTCACCCTGCTCAATGACCGTGACGTTCCCCACCACGCCGGCGAAGTTCGGTCGCTGCTGGCGGAGGACGTGCACGCCCGGCGACACACGTTCGGCGACCTGGACATACAGCTGGCCACGCTCGAGGGCCGACGCTGACGGCTGTCCGTGTACCGTGCCGGCACCGAGGGTGGTGCCGCACAGTGCCAGCGCTGTGATGCGCTTCATCGTTTGGGGTTGAAGGGGCGGGGTGCCGAGCACCGGTGCGACGTTACGGACGATGAGCCCCGATGGCTTGCATGCAATTGACGGGCGTGCGTCGCCGTGCGACGCCAACCAACGCCCCGCCTGCGATGACTCCGCCGTCAGCGTTCGCGGGCGCGCGGGGTGAAGCTGCGGGCCGGCGCATCGGCGAGGGCGCGCACCACGCGCAGGGTCGCCCGCGAGATCTTCCACAGCGTGTCGTAATTGAGTCGTTGGGCGTCGTCCGTGGTGGTGTGATAGTCGTCGTGGGGGCCGGTGAAGAAGTGCACCGAGGGAATACCGCGTCGACGGAAGTTGGCGTGATCGGAACGATCCTCGTCGAAGCCTTGCCCCGGGTGCAGGCGCTCGAGGTCAGCCTCCCGCAGCACGGTGAGGCGGTCGCGACCGGCGGTGATGGCGCGTGCGGCCATCGGGCCGACGACGGCGCTGCCCAGGCCCGTGATGAAGACGGTGTCGCCCGACGCTCGACCCACCATGTCGAGGTTCACGTTCGCCACGATGGCGGCCTACGGAACCGGGGGACTGGCCGTGAAGGCATCGCTGCCCCAGAGGCCACGTTCCTCGCCACTCACGGCGACCACGAGCACGCTGCGCCGCGGTGGTGTGCGCTGGGCGGCCAGCGCACGCGCGGTGTATACCATCGCTGCGACACCCGAGGCATTGTCGTCGGCACCATTGAGAACGCTGCCTGGTCCCGGTGGCGCGCCACGCGCCTGGCCGAGGCCGTCGAGGTGCGCCGTGACCACGACATACTCGTGCTTGAGGACCGGGTCACTGCCTTCGATCACTGCCACCACATTGGGCGCCCAGGCCACGCGCTCGAGACGGCGCGCGAAGTGCAAGGTGGCGTCGAACCCGAGTGGTCTCACCGCGGGAGGCGCGTCGACGTTAAGCAGCATGAGCGTGTCGAGCCCCGCCTGGCGAGCGAACGCGGCGAGCCGGCCATCCCACAACTGCAGGAACGG
>JAEUJK010000378.1 GCA_016794735.1 Gemmatimonadota bacterium
AGCACCAGCGCGAACGACGTGCTCACGGAACTCATGTGGCAGCGCTCGCTGGAGTTCTGGCTGGAAGGCAAGCGGCAGGGCGACCAGCGGCGGAACCCCAACAACATGACGGGGCTCCCCGTTCCGGGATCGGCGTACTTCAAGGCCGGGTTTGCGCCGGTCGGGAATGGCACCTGCTATCCGCTGCCACTGCAGGAGCGGGACAACAACCCGAACCTCCGCAACGGATAACCGAGGGAGCCGTTGGGTAGGGGCAGGCGGCCTCGGGTGCACAGACCCGGGGCCGTCTTTCTTTCTGCCGACGCTCCCGTACCCAAGGCTGCAGATGATCGACCAATGTTGAGCTGGAACGCGAGCACGCACCTCACGTCGGCTGCAATCGGCCACGACGACACCTGTCGCGCTCCCGGAATCATGGCGGCGCCGTGGCCCGCTCGATATCGTACGGTCCCCTCACTGCGCCATGCCCCTCGATCTCACCTTCGCCTGGCGAAGCCTCACGCGCGCGCGCGGCTTCAGCATCGCGGTCGTCCTCACGCTGGCACTCGGGATCGGCGCCAACACCGCCATCTTCAGCGTGCTCCGCGGTGTGGTGCTCCGTCCCCTGCCCCACCAGGACGGAGATCGCCTCATGTACCTGCGGCAGTCGGCCGACGGACCCGGGGCCGAGAACATCGCCTTCTCCGTGCCGGAGATCGAGGACCTGCGCACCGGCTCCAAGACGCTCGCGCAGATCGCCGAATACTCTCCCATGACCCTCAACGTCGTGGACGAGTCCGACGCATACCAGCTGGACGTCGGGTTGGTGACGGGCAACTACCTCAGTGTCATGGGGCTCCGCCCGATCCTCGGGCGCCCGTTCAACGCGGGTGATGACGGCGCCGGCGCGGCGCCCGTCGTCCTGCTCACGCACGCCTTCTGGACGTCGCGATTCAGCAGTGACTCCGCGGTGGTGGGACGCACGATGCGCATCGGTGGTCGCTCGGTCGAGGTGATCGGGGTGCTCCAGCCGGCCCCGTTCTTCCCGGGCCGCATCGATGCCCTGATGAACATGTCCATCAGCGAACACCACGTGAGTGCGCTGATGATCCAGGGACGCACCCATCGCATGACGGAGGTCATTGCGCGCCTCACCCCGGGCGCGTCGGTGGACCAGGCCCGTTCCGAGGTGGCGACCATCCGGCAGCGGGTCCAAGCGACCTACCCTGAGGTGTACGACAAGGCCTCCAACTATACGGTATCGGTCACGCCGTTCCGTGAAGTGCTCGGGCAGAACGCACGCACCCTGCTTGGCCTGCTGATCGGCGTGGCGGCCTTCATCCTCGTGATCGGGTGCGCCAACGTCGCGAACCTCACCCTCATGCGCACCGTGCGACGCGAGCAGGAGCTCAATGTTCGCGCAGCGCTCGGGGCCGGCACGCTGCGGCTGCGTCGCTTGCTCCTTATCGAGAACCTGTCGCTGAGCCTCGCCGGGGCCGTGCTCGGCATTGGCCTCGCGATCGCCGGGGTTCGCCTGCTGTCGACCATCGCGGCCCGCGTCACGCCGCGGGCGAGCGAGATCCAGGTGGACGGGGCCGTGCTGGCCTTTTCGCTCCTGCTCGCCATCGGTGTGGCGGTCCTCCTCGCGCTCGTCCCGGGCGTCACGCAACAAACCGACCTCGGCGCCGGGCTCTCCGCCGGCAATGCACGCAGCAGCGGCGGGATCAAGCGCCGCCGCCTGCAGCGCGCCCTCGTCGTGTTGCAGGTCGCCGTCACGGTCGTGCTGCTCACCGGCACCGGATTGCTGGTGCGCTCCATGCAACGCCTCGCTGCGGTGGACCCGGGGCTGGATGCACGGGACGTGTTGACGATGGAAGTCCCGCGGGACTTCACGTCACCCGAAGCCAACACCGCCATTCGCGGACGCTACGAAGCCATGCAGCGGGAGCTGTCGACGCTGCCCGGCGTGCAGGTCGTCGGGGTGGGCTCCACGATGCCGCTCCGCGCCGCCGACATCGTCCTCGACGTGAAGGCCGAGGGTCGTCCCCTGGCCCCTAACGAGGCGGTGCCGCGCGCGGAGTATCGCGCCGCGGACCCAGGCTACTTCCGCGCCTCGGGTATTGCCCTCCGGGCCGGGCGCGACTTTGCCGCGACCGATGGTCCGGACGGTGCCAAGGTCGTCATCGTCAACAAGGCCCTCGCCGATCACTTCTTCCCCGATGTCGACCCGATCGGTCGACGGATCGCGTGGACCGGCGACGTGCTGCGCTTCATTGGCGTCTCCGATGAATGGCGGACCATCGTCGGCGTCGTGGGCAATACGCGCGATGGTGGCCTCGACGCCGCGCCGGTACCCGTGGTCTTCGTGCCGTTCGCCCAGGGCGATTTTCCCACGGGTGGCCTGGTCCTCCGCACGAATGTCCCTGCCCCGTCGGTGGCGACCGCGGCCCGCGCGATCGTTCGTTCGCTTGCTCCCCAGCAGCCGATCGAGAACGTGATGACCGTCGATGCCATTCGCGACGAGAGCGTGGGGCCGCGTCGCCTCAACGCGACGCTCGTCGGGGCCTTCGGCACGCTGGCGCTGATCCTCGCGGCGGTTGGCATCGCCGCGGTGCTGGCGTTCGCGGTGAGCACCCGCACGACCGAGGTCGGGATTCGCATGAGCCTGGGCGCCACACCGGGCAGCGTGCGCCGCATGGTGCTCAATGAGGGTGGCGCGCTTGTCGCGATCGGGCTCGCGCTTGGTACGATCGGGTCGCTGGCCCTCGCGGGGATCGTCCGCGGATTCCTGTTCGAGGTGCAGCCGTACGACCCGCTGACCCTGGTTGCGGTGGCGGGGCTGATGCTGGTAATCGGCATCGCGGCAAGCTGGCTGCCGGCCGCGCGCGCGTGCCGGATCCAGCCGTCGGAGGCGCTACGCCGCGGGTAGTCGATCCAACGGTGACCTGCACTCCGCCGGCGGGGTGTAGTTGAAGATGGCGTTGTTCCGACGGGCGCACCGGGATCATGGTGTGCCCGCGCATTTCCCTCGCGTTATCCCACCTCTCGCCCTTCACCCGTGAGCGACACCAGGCGGCTCGATCTCGACGGACTCCGAGGGCTCGCGGTGTTGCTGGTCGTGGGGTTCCACGCCGGCATCCCCGCGCTCGCGGGGGCGTTCGTCGCAGTCGACGTATTCTTCGTGCTCTCGGGGTTCTTCCTGGCCATCGGCCTCGCGCGTCGCCTGGCCACGGGAGAGGAGATCCGGCCGCTGGAGCTGTGGGCGCAGCGCCTGTGGCGCCTGCTGCCGTTTGTCGTTGTCATGCTCCTGGGGACGCTGGCGAGCACGCTCCTGTACGCGCCGATCGATCGCGCGACCGTCGCGCGCCACATGATCCCGGTGTCCGCCTTTGCCGGCAACCTCGCCTTTGCGGCCGACGGGGTGAACTACTTCCGCGCGGGTGAGAACCCGCTGCTCCACACCTGGACCCTTGGTGTTGAGCTGCAGCTCGCGCTGCTGGTCCCCGTCCTCGTCGCCGGGCTCGCGGCGTGGGGCGTTCGTCGCGCGGGCGACGCCACGACGGCGGAGCGGCGCGTGGTGGTCACGCGCACGGTGTTGCTCGGCCTCGTGCTGGTGAGCGCGGCGTCCCTCGCACTGGCGGTGATCCTCAACGACCGCGCGCCGATGTGGGCCTACTTCGGTCCGCACACACGGCTCTGGTCGTTCTGCGCCGGCGTCCTGATGGCGTTCGTGATCGGCGGTGGGCAAAGCCTCGTCGGTCATTCGCCGAGTCGCGTGACCCTGCTGCAGGGCACGGGACTCGCCTTGCTCCTCGTCCCGGCCTTCCTCGTCGAGAGCACCCTGGCCTATCCGGGCATGCTGGCGCTCGCTCCCGTCGGCGGGACCATGTGCCTGCTGGCGGGCGGCGGCATCGCGGCGGCGTCGCCCCTGGGGCGCGTGCTTGCCAGCGCCCCGCTCACCGCGTTAGGCAGGGTCTCGTACGGGTGGTACCTCTGGCACTGGCCCCTCATCGTCCTCGGCGGCGTGCTCGTGCCCACCGTCGGGGTCGTCGGCAAGTTGGCGTGGGGTGCGTCAGGGCTGCTCGCGGCCGTCCTCACGCAGCGCCTGCTGCAGGGCACCGGGACCGTCGCGTGGTGGCAGGGCGCCGTGGCTGGACGACCAATGCGCGCGGCGGTCGCGGTGTGTGCGGGCCTCGCACTGGTCGCGGCGGGCGCGGCGTCGCTCAGCGATCGTCACGTGCGCACGAGCGTCCACCAGCAGTTCCAGGCGGCACGCGAGGATCAGGTCGGCCATGCGTGCTGGGGGAGCAGTGTGGCGGTGGACGAGGGCTGCGCCTACGGCGCGGTCGACGCGCCGACGACCATCGCCCTCCTCGGCGACTCGCACGCGTCGCACTGGATCGGTGGACTCGACCTCGCGGGACGCGACCATCAGTGGCGTATCGAGCCACATGTCATGGGAGCCTGCCCGGTCGCGGACCTGCGCGGGCTGATCGATGGCGCCGTCGCGCGTCTCTACGAGCAATGCGCCGAGTACCAGGAGGCCACGATGCGACGCCTGGAGGCCGAGCCCCCGCAGGCGGTGATCCTCTCGAACGCCGACTTCTACCTGAAGCCCCAGGCCGGACGCACCCCGGGGATCCCGGAGTCCACCTGGGTGGAGGGGCTGCGGCGTACCTACACGCGGCTTGCGCGTCTCGGCATCCCGGTGGTGGCCTTCCGCGCATTGCCGTGGGTCCCCTTCGACGTGCCCAGCTGCCTCTCGCGCCGCGAGGCCCGGCTGCTCCTCGCCACCGAGTGTGTGTTCTCGCCGGACAGGGCCTTCATGGCGCGCGGTCGCTCCACGCAGGACGAGGCCGCGCGTGGGCTTCCGGTGCGGTTTGTGGACCTGAACGATGCCGTGTGCGGCGACACCGGTTCCTGCGCGACCACGCGGGACGGGATCATCCTGTACACCGACGACAACCACATCACGCGCGGCCTTTCCCGTACCCTGGCGCCGACGTTAGGCGAGCGGGTGTCGCGGGCGCTCGCCCCGTAGGCCCATCCGCCATCGCGCGTCGTGCTGGGGTGACGCGAACCACTGGATGACAAACGAGGGAGCGCGATTCGCCGCGCTCCCTCGTCTCACGTCACGTTGTGGTGGCCCCCGATCGGGGCCCTTCCAGATCAAGGCACCGTGAACGTCTTCGTCAGCTGGCGTTGCAGGCCGCCGTTGTCCGTCACGGTCAGTGTCCACGTGAGCGTGCGCCCCGAGGGCCAGGACCGCGTGAACGTCGGCGCGGTCGACAAGACCACCCCCGCCGCGTTGGTCCACCGATAGGCCGTGATGGTGCCATCCGGATCCGACGAACCGCTGCCATCCACGGTGCAGGTGTGTGCCGGCGCCGGCAAGCAACTCAGCGTCCACGCCACGACCGGTGGCTGGTTGGTTCCCCCCGGAAGGGTGAGGTTCTTCGTCACCGTGTTCGTGAGGCCACCACCATCCGTCACCGTGAGGCTCACCGGGAAGGTGCCGCCCTGGGCGTAGGTGTGCGTCACCGTCGCACCGCTCCCTGTTCCGCCGTCACCAAAGTTCCACGCGTAGGACACGATGCCGACGTCGTCGGTGGAGCTGGTGCCGCTGAACGTGCAGACGCGCGTCGTGTTGTTGCAGCTCTTGGTCATGCGCGCGACCGGCGGCTGGTTGGTCGGCGGCGCGATCGTCGGGATCACGAAGTCGGCGACTTTCCCGCGCGTCCGATCAAACGTCCGGCTGCCGAGCGTGGCCCCGTCGACCAGGAAGGCAATCGCCCCGACGCCGCAGAGCCCCGTGTGCGTGAACGTCACGACCCCTGAAGCGTTCGTCGTGCCACTCACCGTCCGGTTGGTCCAGTAGTCGTCCATGAAGCGGCCATTCACCACCGCGTTGGCCAACGGGGCACCGGTCTCGCTGGTGATCGTCACCGTCGCCGTGGAGTAGTTGTACATCGACCCACCCTGGAAGCAGCTCCCCGGGTTCGCCGGATCCTGCACGAACTGGCCCGTCATGACGAGCGCGCTCGACACGATGCAGTTCGCACCGCACGTCACCGCCGGCGTCAGCTTCACGAGGCGCGGGCTGCGTCCGAGGTACACGGAGGCGAGCATCTGCCCCGAGTTGTTCATCGTACCGACATCGGAGATGGTGGCCCCGGGGTAGGCGGGTGAAAGCAGCGGGGCCAGTGGCTGGCCAACGCCCGCCGGACCGGCGGCAATCATCGCGGTGCTCTGCACCGTGAACGCCACGTCCTGCGCGGCGTTGATGGCACCGATCCCGGCGCGCGACAGGTTCCCGGTTCCGGCGTTCGAGAGCTGTTGCCACGTTCCGCCGTTCGACAAGCGGAACGGATACCGCAGGTTCTGGCTGCCGATCGTGATCAGCAGGTGTGCCTGGTCGCCGTTGTCGTTGATGGCGCTGCCGTTCGACGAGACGCCGGTGAAGCCAGCCGGGGGCGGCGGCAACGGAACGACACTCGCGGGGTTCCCCAGCTGGTACCAGTGATACCAGGTGAGGACCTTGCCGCCGGGGCTCATCGCGGCCGGGCGCTCGTTAGGGTATCCCAGCGTCTTCAGGTCGATCATCCCACCGGCCTGCGTCCACTGGAATGGGACGGTCAGGGTCGGGATCGCCCCGCCCTGCGTCGCCCACCCGACCACGCGCCCCTGATCGTCCAGCCCGGCGACTTCGGCGCTCGAGGTCCCGGGGAATGTCCCCCGGTCCTGCGCGGAATACGTCAGCCCGCTCGGCGTCCATGTCGCCACGCGCGTGCTGCTCCCGATAAGTCCGGCCACACCGGCAATGAGTCCCTGGTTGTTGATGTGCAGCGGGTACTGGCTGCTGGCGGTGAACCCCGGCACCAGCGGCAGCACCACGCGGGTCCCCCCGCGCCAGACGACGTTCTCCTGCGGCGCCAGACAGAACGAGCCGCAACCCGGGTCGGTGTACGAACGCCCGACCACGTCGCCGTTGTCGTTGAGGTCGTACCCGGTTGCGGCCGGGGAGACAAAGTCGATCACGTACATCGATGCGACCTGCGACACTCCCGGCCCGGTCAGGGTCGTGGCAGCCACCGGCCGTTCAGGGGCCATGGACTCGGTCGCCTCCTGGCAGGCCGTGACCGCCACGGCCGCTGCGAGCAAGGCGATGGTGCGGGTTCCTCTCATTGGGGCTCTCCTTGGGGGTTTTCCGTCCCGTGGGGTCGGGACCTCGCCGCCACCACTTTCACACCACATGCCACGTGTGCCCCACACCATTCGTTAGGCACCCACAGGGGGCTGCGACGCTGGGAGAATAGCCTGCCACTGAAGGCAAATCCGTCGGGATTTATTCCCTCTCATGTGGGGGCCATCCTGAGCCGATCCGTACCGGGCGCAGCGGTGCGTGTAACGTTTCATTCCAGAGCACGAGACAAGCGCCATCTGGGTCTCCACTGTCCACCGGCGAGGCGCGTTTCCCTGACCGTTCGCGACCGCCCTCGGCCGCCGACGCTACCGGCCTCGGCAGCGCCTTATCCCACGATGGTTGCGCCGCACCCATCCACGGCCCAAGCTCGATGCTCCTGACCACATTCCGCACCATGGTCTTCTCGTTCGTCCTCATCATCGGCGTGCTGTACCTCTACACGCATTTCGATGGGCGCGTGCTCCGGCGGGAGCGGGAGCAGGCAGAGCTGCAGCAGCGCATCGAGCGGATCGAGTTGGCGATTGACGCCATCGCCGACCAAGTCGAGCAGATTCGCGACCGGACTGAGCCGGGGCCTCGCGGCCTCCTGCCAGAGCCGCCGGAACGATAGGAGCCTCTCGCGCCCCCTTGGTCGAGTGGCCAGCGCGGCGGACTCAAGCGCTCGCCGGACGCCGCGCGTAGAATCCCGAGCGGTTCACCCACCTCCACCCCACCACATGCGCGCCTCGCTCCACGCGGCACTCCTGCTCGCCGCCCTTGCCCACATCGCCGTCGCCCAGGTGCCGGACAGCGCCACCCGCGCCGGTCTCCGCTGGCGCTCGATCGGCCCGGTGAACATGGCTGGCCGTGTCACTGACGTCGAAGCCGAACCGGGATCGTCCAAGGTGTTCTACGTAGCCGGCGCCACCGGCGGCCTGTGGAAGACCGTCAATGCCGGGAACACCTTCTTCCCGCTTTGGGAACGCGGGCCGATCGCCAGCATCGGCGACATCGCGATTGCGCCAAGCAATCCCAAGGTGATCTGGGTGGGCACCGGCGAGGAGGACTCGCGCAACTCGGTCGCCCCCGGCTGGGGCGTCTACAAGTCCGTCGACGGTGGGATAACCTGGCAGTCGGTCGGCCTCGAAAAGACGCAACACATCGGCAAGATCATCATCCACCCCACCGACCCAAACACCGTCTGGGTCGCTGCACTCGGCGCGTTGTGGGCGACGAACCCCGAGCGCGGTCTCTACAAGACCACCGACGGGGGCCGCACCTGGAAGCAGACCAAGTTCATCTCGGATCGGGCCGGCTTCGTCGACCTCATCATCGACCCGCGCGACCCCAACGTGCTCTACGCCTCCAGCTGGGAGCGGATCCGCAAGGCGCACTACCTCAAGTCCGGCGGCCCGGGCTCGGCCCTGTGGAAGTCCACCGATGGCGGGACGACGTGGAACGAGGTGAAGGGCGGCGGATTCCCGGCGACCACCAAGGGACGCATCTCGCTCGCCCTCGCCGCGAGCCGCCCGAACGTGGTGTACGCGATGGTCGAGGCCGACAGCGTGCGCGGCGCACGTCCGCAGATGCTGCTGAGCGGGCTCTATCGCTCCGAGGACGCGGGGAAGACCTGGTCTTGGCAGAGCACGACGAACAATCGCCCGTTCTACTTCTCACAGATCCGCGTCGACCCGAGCAACCCCAATCGTGTCTACCGCATGGCGGTGGACTTCAACGTCTCGGAAGACGGCGGCCGCTCCTGGCGCCTCGGCATGATGGGGATTCACGAGGACTACCACGCGATGTGGATCGACCCGGCCGATCCGGCGCATTTCGTCATTGGCGGTGACGCCGGGATCTTCCAGACGTACGACCGCGGCGGCAGCTACGACGCGATCAACAACATGGCGATGGGCCAGTTCTACGGCATCTCGTACGACTACCAGGTCCCCTATCGCGTATGCGGCGGCCTGCAGGACAACGGGACGTCGTGCGGCCTGAGCCGTCGCGGCAATGCCCCGCTCCAGATGACCGACTGGGTCGCGATCTTCGCGGCGGACGGCCTGCAGACGGCGCAGGACCCGATCAACCCGGACTACGTCTACTACGAATCGCAGGGCGGCAACATCTCGCGGCGCAACGTCGCCACGGGTGAGGTCGTGAGTGTGCGCGCCCGCACGGTCACGCGCACGCAGTTCGGGCAGGCCATCGCGCGGATCCGCGGCGACGGCTCCCGCCCGCTCACCCCCGCGCAGGAGAAGTCCATCGACTCGATCCGCAGCGAGATGCGGCGCCAGCTGGCCGACCCCAACGTTGCCACCCGCTGGAACTGGAACACCCCGTTCATCCTCTCGCGCCACAACCCGGATGTGTTCTATAGCGGCGCCGAGAAGTTGTTCCGCAGCGTCAAGAAGGGGGTGGATCCGGTGGCCATCTCGCCGGACCTCTCGACCCGCAGCGAAAGCGTCATTCGCATCACCACCGGCTTCGATTCGTTAGGTAATCCTGCCGCCGACGCCACCGGCGGGATCACGCGCGACGCAACCGGGGCCGAGGAGAACGCGACCATCGTCACGATCGGCGAGAGCCCGATTCGCGCCGGGTTACTGGTCGTCGGGACAAACGACGGGAAGGTATGGCTCACCCGCAACGACGGCGCCACCTGGGAAGACCTCAGCGGCCGCTTCCCCGGGCTTCCCGCCGGGACACACGTGAGCAAGGTGGAGCCGGGCGCGCACGACACCGCGACGGTCTTCGTGTCGTTCGACAACCACCGCGACAACGACTTCACGCCATACGTCTACGTCTCGACCGACTTCGGGAGGTCGTTCCGCTCGATCGCGGCCGGCATCCCCACCGACCGCCCGAACTCGGTGTATGTGGTGCGCCAGGACCCGGTCAACGCGCGCCTCATCTACATCGGCACCGAACTCGGCGTGTATGCCTCGCTCGACGCTGGCCAGAGCTGGTTTGCCCTCGACGCCAACCTGCCCACCGTGCCGGTGTACGACCTGCAGGTGCACCCGCGTGACCGCGAGCTGATCGCCGGGACCCACGGTCGCGCGATCCAGATCCTCGATGTCGCGCCGCTCCAGCAGATGTCGACCACGGTGCTGGCGAAGGCGCTGCACCTCTTCGAGCCGGCGGTGGCCCTGCAGTACGGGGAACGTCCGGTGGGGTCGGAACCGCGCGCGCACCGCATGTGGCGCGGCGATCGCACGCCGCCCGGCGCCACCATCACCTACCGACTGAATGCGCCGCTCGCCCAGGCGCCGCGCGTCCTTGTGATCAACGCGGCCGGCGACACGATCGTCCGGCTCACCGGCACCAACACCACGGGGCTGAACAACGTCACCTGGAACCTGATGATGGGCACTGGTGGTGGATTTGGGGGCGGCGGAGGCGGTGGCGGTGGTCGTGGGACCGCCGTTGCGGGCGCCGGCATTGCCGATCCCGGCTATCCGCCCGGCTTCAATCCGCGTCCCGCCGAGTCGCGTTCGGCACCGGACAGTTCGCAGACGCCGGAGGCCGTGCGTCGGCGGCTCGAGTCCTCGAGCGGAGCGCCGGGCGGCGGGGGACCTGGCGGCGGCCAGGGGGGCGGTGGCGGTGGGTTCGGTGCCAACCGACCGGTCCCGGCAGCCACGGGTGACTACCGCATCGTGGTGATCGCAGGCGACCAGACCAGCGTCAGCACAGTCAGGGTCGTCGCCACGTCCCCGGAAGAGACCTCGGTGCTGCTGCCGACGCGGCGCTGATCGCGCGATCACCTGCGGCACGCGACGGCGTCGGGCCATGCCCGGCGCCGTTTTGCGTGGGGTACCCGGCTCGCCCGGTCCGACCCGGACGCCGTGCATTGGCCGTGAGCAGCGGCGGCCGGATCCTGCGCCTGTTGAGGGAGACCCTCCCAGGTGCCCCATGCTGAACCGTTCGCTGATCCGTCTCTCCCTTCCGGTTGCCTTGCTGGCCTGCGGTGGTGGCAGCGAGGGAGGTTCCGTGGCGCCACCACCACCGCCGCCGACCCCGGTCGCGTCGGTCAGCGTCACGCCGGCCACTGCGGCCATCCTCCCAGGGACGACCTCCCAGCTCTCGGCGGCGACCCTCGATGCGGCGGGAAATCCGCTCGCCAACCGCACGGTGACCTAGTCTGTGGATGCCGCAGCGGTCGCCTCGGTGAGCTCCAGCGGTCTCGTCACCGCAATCGCCGCGGGCACGGCCACGGTCACGGCCACGTCGGAAGGAAAGAGCGGGAGCGCGACGATCACCGTGCTGCGCCCCGTGGGGTCGGTCACGCTCGATCGCGCGACGGCGACCCTCGTCCCTGCCCAGACGTTGCAGCTCGCAGCCACCCCAAAGGCGGACAACGGAGACTCACTGACCGGCCGCACCCTGGCGTGGAGCAGCAGCACCGTCGCCGTGGCCACGGTGAACGCCACCGGGCTTGTCACGGCGGTGACGCCGGGCAGCAGCACGATCACGGTCACGGCGGAAGGCAAGTCGGCGACCGCCGCGATCACCGTCACCTCGGGTGGCCTCGTGGTCGCGAACGCCCCGACGACGATTTCGAATCCTGACAGCAGCGTGCGCATCGAGGTCCCGGTCGGGGCTGCACCGCCCGGGCTCGCGATCACGATCGTCCCCACCACCACCGCACCGGCGACCGCGCTGCCCGCGCGCACGTGGCGCATGGGCCCTCGCCTCTACGAGTTTGGCCCGAACGGCACCCAGTTCTCCGCCCCGGTCCGCGTGACGCTCTAGTACAACCCGGCCGAGCTTCCCGCGTGGGTGGTGCCATCGGACCTCGGCATCCAGCGCTGGAACGGCACGGCCTGGAACGGGCTGTCGAACATCACGATCGACACCGCGCGCCGCACCATCTCCGGTACCACCACCGGCTTCTCGACCTTCACCCTCACCGCCGGCCTTCCGCCCGCCGCGCTCACGCCGCAGCCGGCCCAGGTGAACTACAACCAGCGCTCGGTGTCGTTTGTCGCGAGTGTGCCCGGCCATGTGGCCAACGCGTTCCAGTATCGCTGGGTCACGACCGGAGCCAACGGGGTGCTGGGGGTCAACTTCAGCGGAAACCAGCAGCAGTACATCGCCAGCACGCCGATCATCCCGGAAGGCACGGTCGACCTCGTCGGTGTCGAGGTGAGCGCACAACAGGTGCCCGGCGGTCCGTTCACGCCCATTGCCAACACGCAGGTGCCAGTCACGAGCGACCTCGGCCTCACCTACGAACTCAACCCGTGGTCGCAGCTTGCGGACTTTGGCCAGCAGAAGACCGTGCAGGCGCTGGTGCGCAATCGCGACGGTTCGATCTACACGAGCCCGGACCTCTTCTACGACTACAGCGCGACGAAGTTCGCTGGCAACACGACACCGGCCCCTGGCCAGACACAGAACAGCACCGCCACCTACCAGGCGCTGCCCATCCAGCAGCAGCTCAAGAAGGCACCCCGCGTCGACCAGATTACCGTCACGTTCCTGATCCGCGAGCGCGTCGTGGGTGGCGACCTGTTCACCGGCACCCAGGTGTCCTACAACTTCAAGACCATGGGGACGGCCGACGCCTTCGTGGAGGTGGGCAAGGATGTCTGCGTCGGGCGGTTTGCCGTGGAGACACAAATCACGAACAACCAGGGCGGCGGATGCGTCTACGCGTACCTCTACGCCCCGGTGGTCACGCCGGCACCGAAGTCCTACGCCCTGAAGGCCTATGGCTTCAATGACACGGCGCTCTACGGCACGAGCTACACCAAGAACTGGACGGCCGCGACGGGCACCGGCTTCACTGACGTGCAGCAGGTCGGGAGCGAGTGGCGCATGGGACTCGACGGCGGGTGTACCCCCACCTCGAGCGGGATCACCTTCCGCCAGGGCCTGTACGCCTCACGCTTCGCCGGCATCCAGGCCGAGATCAAGGTCACGCCCTGACGCACGGCGGACGCATCATCCGCCCCGATGGCATGCACCGCGAACGACCGGGCCCAGCCCGGTCGTTCGTCGTTAGTCAGGGACGACGCGCGGCAGGGCCGGGTAGGTGACCCCGAGCTGCTCCAAGTATGTCGCGTACTTCGCGGGATCGTAGTAGAACGGACGCATCTGCTCGCGGTACTTCGCCATCTTGTCCGCGTTGAGCCATGTCGCCGGCTGGTCGGCCGGTGACATCAACGGGTAGTACTTCACGGTGCGCGTCTGCACATCGGTGAAATACGCCTTGGCGTCCGCCACCAGCGCCGGACGCGCCATGAGGTCGAGCAGCGTCATCGCCTGCACCTTGGCACCAGCCACCACGCCCTTGTGTGCGATCGGTGTGGCCATGGCGATCCCATCGGCCCAGTTGTGCCCCGGCGTCCCCGGGATGTTCGCCGGGTAGTACATCGTCACCGACGGCACATTCCAGGTCACGTCGCCAATGTCATCGCTGCCCGTCCCGCTGCTGGCGGCTGCCGCCTCCTCGGGAGAACGCAGCGGCGGCACGACGCGCCGCAGGCCGCTGTCGGGAACGCCCATCAGGCGCTGGACTCCGCGCGCCATCGCCTGGTCCTTCTCGTCCCACGCCGGCATTCCCACTTTGGTCGCGTTCGCATGCATGGCCACCGCGATCGGCTTGTTGAAGTGGGGACGCCAGGCCGACCCGATGACCTGCACGGTGTCGAGCGTCGTGAAGGTCGCCTGCGCCGATGCCCGAGCCACCTGCTTCGCGTCCTCGAACATCCGCGTCACGCGCGCCGGATCCCGTTCGCGGAAGAAATACCAGATGCTGGCCGTCGCGGGCACGACGTTCGGCTGGTCGCCGCCGTCGGTGATCACGTAGTGCGAGCGCTGCGCCAGCTCCATGTGCTCGCGATGGTACTCCCACGCGTTGGCCATCGCGATGACGGCGTCGAGCGCACTGCGGCCACGCCACGGGGCGCCCGCGGAATGCGCCGTCTGCCCGCGGAAGGAGAACATGGCCGAGATGAGGGTCAGGGCCGGTTCGTCGCCCCACGAGATCCCGAACTCGTCGCTCACGTGCGCAAAGAGGTTGGCATCCACATCGCGAAAGAGTCCGGCGCGCACGAGGTACGCCTTGCTCGCCAGCTGCTCCTCGGCAACCCCCGGCCACAGGACAATCGTGCCGGGCATGCGCTCACGGGTCATCACGTCCTTCACGGCGAGCGCGGCGATGATGTTGAGCGGCACGCCACTGTTGTGCCCTTCCCCATGTCCCGGCGCACCACCCACGAGCGGGTCGCGCGCTGCCGTCCCGGGACGCTGCGTGGACTGGGGGATCCCGTCGATGTCGGAGCCTAACGCGATCACGGGCTTGCCCGATCCCCAGCGGGCGACCCAGGCGGTCGGGATCCCGGCAATGCCACGTTCCACCGTGAACCCGTTCCGCTCGAGCACCCCCGTGAGGTACCGCGACGTCTCCACCTCCTGCATCCCGAGCTCCGAGTACGAGAACACCTGGTCGACCATCTGCTGGGCGAGTCGGGCGCGACCATCGATGGCCGCTGCAAGCTCGGCCTTGAGGCGATCGAGGCGCGCGTCCTGCGCGTGCAACACGACAGGAGCGAGGACGAGGAGGGCGAGACGACGCAGGGGCATGGTCACCACGGCAGGAGGGTCACCGAAGATGCCCGGCGCGAGCCCGGTTCGTCAGGGGCGCCAGAGCGCCGGTCCGCACCCTCGCATGGGTCGGCCGACCCATGCCATTCTTCGGTGACGCCGCAGATTGCCCGCACCCTTCTCGACCATCGCCCTGACGCAGGCCAGCGCTCGTCGCACCATCCGCGGTCCCGCACGCGCAACCGCCGATCCCGGATCGATCCTCATGATCCTGGCCCTCGGCGGCTTGGCGATCGTCACCCTGTTTGCGTGGACCAGGACCAGCCGCGCGGCGACGGAGCGCTCGCGTGCGGCCGATATCGCGATCCGGGAGTACGCGGACTTCGCCGCCCGCCTCTTCGCGCAACACACGTTCGAATTGAGCGGGGAAGTCCAGCTGCGGCTCCTGCGGCCCGTGCTCGCGCGCACCGCCATTTCCCCGGCCGCGCCGCTCACGGTCACCGAATTCGCTGGCGCCGTGCGCCGTGAACTGCAGCGCATGCCCCCGGCGTACGACACCGCAGTCGTCGGCTTCTTCGTCGTCGACCGCGCCGGACAGGTGCTTGGCGCCACCGGCGATGCGCGGACCGGCGACGTCGCCGCCGCGTTCGTCACCACGCTGGGGCAGCCCCCGCCCCCGGAAAACACCGATCCCCGGTTCCAGTACCGCCAGGTGGGACACCCGGAGCTCGAGGTGCTGTTCGCCGACACCGACCGCAACACCTCGGGCCGCATCTACGCCCTGGTCTTCAGCAGTCGCGCCTGGCGCGATGCACTCGGCAATCAATCGTTAGCCGAGCTTCCGTTGCTGCCGCCGTCGTACGTGGATCCCGCCATCGTGCGCCCCTTCCCCATGCGCGCCGATTCGCTCCTCACGATCGACGTGTACGGAGGCCCGACGGTGTACCGCTCGCCGCGGTCGTTCAGCGGTGGCGTGGCCGGCGAGTTCGACGCGAGCAACAGCGCTGGCGTGCGGATCGTGACCACGCTGAACCCCGCCCTCGTGGCCGACTTCCGCCAGCAACTCCTGGGATCGCCGGGCAACCAGCGCGGTCCCCCCGCGGGGGTCTTCCCACTCCTCGCAACACTGCTCGTCCTCGCGCTGGCCGCGTATGCCTGGCGCGCCCGTCGGCAGAACCAGGCGCGCCGTGGCTTCGTGAGCACCGTGTCGCATGAATTCCGCACGCCCCTCGCGCAGATGCGGATGTACACCGAGATGTTGCTGCTCGGTCGGGCACAAGGCGCCCTCGAGTCACGGCAGTGGATCGCGATCATCATGCGGGAAGCGCGGCGCCTCGAGAGCAGCGTGGAGAACATCCTCTTCTTCTCCCACCTCGACGCCCTCCGCACCCGGCTCGAACGCGAAACCACCGACATCGGGCAACTCGTGGAATCGGTGGTGGACGGATACGTCCCGCTCGCCGAGGCGCGCGAGATGCGATTGCTGGCCGACGCGCCGCAGGGCATGGTGATGTCGATCGATCCGCGGGCCGTCCGCCGGATGGTCGGGAACCTCATCGACAACGCGCTGGCCTTTGGCCCACCGGGCCAGACGATCCGCATCGACGTCGCCCGCGACGGTGACGACATCGTCCTCAGCGTCACCGACGAGGGCCCCGGCATCCCGCGCCAGCAGCGGCAGCGAATCTTCCAGCCGTTCGATCGCACGGACACCCCGGCGCCCCCTGGCTCAGGAACGGGGATCGGCCTCGCCGTCGTGCACGGACTCGTCAGGCAGCACGGTGGTCGCATCGAGATACGCGATGCCGACGGAGGTGGTGCCTCGGTGGTCGTGACCCTCCCCACCGGCGCGACGAGCACGCGCGCGTCACGCCCGGCGCCTGCCCATGACAAGCAGCTCGGCCAGCAGCTCCGGAGCCTCGCCGTCCCCGCCCTGCTGGTCGCGATCATCGCCCTCTCCTTCACCACGGCATGGAACCTCCGCAGCGCGTGGCGCGCACACCTCGCCGCCACGGACCGTGCGATCGGTGAGCTGGCCGCCTTTGGGGCGCGACTGGTGACCGCTGGCGTCGGTGCCGAGCTCGAGTCCGTCAGGCTCCTCGCCCTCGCCGGCAT
>JAEUJK010000576.1 GCA_016794735.1 Gemmatimonadota bacterium
CGCCAGCGAGGGCGGCTTGCGAGCCGCTCGTGAGGTCGTCGGCAAACGAAGGATGCAGGTGGGTGTGCGGGTCGATGCCGCCCGGCATCACGAGTTTCCCCGCTGCCTCGATCACCTGCGCGCCAGCCCCGGGCCGCAGGGCGCGACCCACCTCGGCGATACGCTCCCCCACGACCCGCACGTCGGCGGTCGTGATGCCATCGGCGTTCACCACGCGGCCGCCGCGAATCAGGACCTCGCGTTGCTGTGCCTCACCAGCCATCATGAGGTGAGGCCTGAAGACGCAAGCTCCCACGGCGACCCCGACTCGAATGATGTCGCGCCGCGTGGGATGGCGCCCCCCGGCGGTCATGGAAGTCGCGCGCCCTGTTCCGCGAGGACCTGCTTGAGGATCGAGCGGTGGCAACGTGCCTCGTCCTCGCAATAACAGCCCACCGAGAAGGTGGTTCGGTGAGAGAGGAGGACGAGGAGGCCGAGCACATGGGCTGCCGTTGGCGCCGTCAGCTCGCGCCGATACCGCCGCTCGAACGCGGCCCACTGCTTTGGCGTCCTCGCTGCGAGCGCGACCTTCACCAGCGCGTCACTCGGTGCGAGTTCAGGGAGCCAGATGTCGTACCAATTGCCCGAGGCGTACTCGGTTTTCTTCACCCCACGCGGAGGGCGCCGCACCGTCCCGATCCGTACTCCTTCGCCTGGCACGCGGGGGCTGCCGAGCCGAACAACATGAATGGCCATGAAATCGGGTCTGGTGGAGGTTGTGTAACCTGCCACCGATTCGACTCCCGGGCTATAAGGGGTCGGCAGATACCTATGCAACAAGCCCCGACGCGCCGGATCGGGGCTTGTTGTCGTGACGGGGAGATTACCGCAGGGGCGGCGAGACCTTCACGGTCCACAGGGTGTTGAAGTCCACTCGACCGTTGGGCAGTGTCTTCGGAACAAGGACCCCAGCGGCGTCCGTCACGCCAAAGTCATCATCGTTGGAGATCACGATGCGGTCATTACCGATGACCGCGATGCCTTCCGGCTTGTCGTGCGGGTACCCGGCGACATCGGTCAGCAGGTCAACCACCAGTTCCTTCGAGACGGGAACGATGCCTGCGCCGGGGAAGTCGGTCACGGCTTCAAGGGTCGCCCCGAAGGCGCCATACGACTTGCCCGTGGAGCCGTCGGCAGGATCGGATTCGTCCGTTGCTCCTAACAGACTGATGCGATAGATGCGCTTGACCGCCGCCGGTGGGAAGTTGCCGTCGCGCTCCAGGACAAGGAACGTGGTCTCATCGAGCGCCACGATTTCGCTGGAGAGCAGGCTGTTGCGCTCAAGCAGGTACACATACTGCCTGGTCGCCGCAGGGGTTGGGTTGGCGGGATCGAGCACCACGATCCGCAGGGCCCTCGAGGCACGGCCGGCAGTGCGTGGGTTGTCCAGCGGAGATTGCATCATGCCCACGATCTTGCCGCCAGGCGTCATGGTCAGGCCCTCCATCCCGCGATTGGCCCGACGCGTCAGGAACACGGCGGGGAGTGCCTGGGTGATCCCCGTGCCGGTGCATGGGCCGTAGCGCGCCTTCTCCCGGCCCTGGGCATCGAAGCGGGCAATGAACGGCCCGTACTCGTCGGAGATCCAGAAGTCCCCATTGGGCGCCACGGCGAGTCCTTCCGAATCCATGCCGTTGGGGTCGCTCACGGTGAGGGTCCCAGTGGCTTCCAGGACATATCCCTTCTCGTTCGTCGAGCCGCAGCTGCCGAGGGGGAGGGGGAGGCCGGTGAGCGGCTTGCCCGATCCCAGCGCGAGGTTGATTGCGCGCGTCAGGCGGAGGGAGGACCCAAACGAGGTGAACAGCCCGAGGCGGGGCGCGAACCGCGGCGCAGGAAAGAGCTTCCCGTCCGGATTCGTCCCCGGGTAGTCCACGTTCGGGCCACGATCAGTGAGGAACCAGAACGTGCCTGGCGTCGGCCCGGGGGCTACCGCCGATCCCATGCCGCTGTTGGACACGCGGACTGATGGCTGCCCGGGAAACTGGGTGAAGTTCGTGAGGAGCGCGCGGGGGGTGAGCTCCTGGACGGACTCCAGAGTCACAGCGTAGCGGCCGGCTGACGGACTGACGTCGCTTGTGGCCGCGGGGGCGATGGCGGTTGGTGCCGGGGCGTCCGCGCAAGCGGCGAGGACGACGGCGACGGTAATCGGAGCGAAGACGCGAGGGGACATTGGGTTCGGACGAGGGAATGCCGAACCTCGGAATCCACCGTCTCCCGATGATCACAGTCGCGCCACGGCGGTGTCACGTCGGGCTGAACCAGTTGGCACCGACCTCCGAGAGGCTTGCCCCGACCTAACGATCGCCAAAGAGCCTGACCACTGCCTGCCTGCCGCGGGCCGTGCGCGCGTCGTACCAGAACTCCACGCGCTGGATCACACGGTCGTCGCCCGTGAGGTCGATGCGCCGCGAGGACTCGCCCGCCCGGATGGTGTTGCGGAGCTCGACTTCCTGCGGGGCGCCATTGCGGAAGTGCACGACGACCTTGTGAAAGTCGACAGCTGCGCGCTGCACGCGCAGCTGGATGGCCGAGAAACGACCTTCGGCGCCGGTCACTACGATGACGTCGTGATCCACGCGATCGGTGACGGTGCGCTGGCCGAGGAAATCCCAGTCACGCGCACCCTGACGGGAGGCAGCACAGGCGGCGATGAGCAGGGGCAGGAGGAGGAACGTGAGGCGACGGCGCATGGGAGGT
>JAEUJK010000395.1 GCA_016794735.1 Gemmatimonadota bacterium
TGGTGCGTGATCGCGACGATGGCGTCGACGGAGTCCTTGAGCGCGGCGACCTCACGGCGCACCGCGCCGTATTGGTCGTCATAACGCACGTACGCGGTGCGATTGACCGGGGTGAGGGTGCCGACCAGCCCGATGCGCACGGTGCGTCCGGCCCGTGTGCGCACCTCGAGCACCGCGCGCCGCTCGGTACGCGGGAAGAGGGCGCCCGTCGTGTCGGTCACGTTGCTGATCACGTACCGGAAGCGTGACTCCGCGAGCCGTTGCTTGAGCAGCGACTCGCTGATGTCGAACTCGTGGTTTCCGAGGGTGGCCCAATCCAGCCCGGCCGCGTTGAGGACTGCCACCATCTGGCGACCGGCGAGCGGTTGTCCGCCCACACTCGCGGTGCCGAGCGCCGAAGGCGAGACGAAGTCCCCACCGAGGGTGAAGATGACCTCCCCGCGTTCGCGTTCGAGCCGCGCGCGCAGGGCGGCGACGCGGGCCAGTCCTCCGGCGCGGCCGCCTTCCACGGGGGTGATTTCGTAGACGTCGTTGATGTGGAGGAAGGTGACCGTGGCTTCGTCCCGCGCCGCCAGCTCGGGGCCCGGGGTGCGAGCCGCGCTGGCGCAGCCGGTGATGAGGAGCGCGGTGCTGAGTCGAAGGAGGACACGCATGGCCGTAATTTGCGCGTCACTGGCGTGGACGACAGGCGGGGGATTGCCGAGTATTCCCCATGCCTGCAACCGCGCCACGGCCCCTGGCCGTCATCACCGGGGCGTCCGAGGGAATCGGTCGTGACCTCGCGACCTGCTACGCCCTCGCGAACTTCGACCTGGTCCTCATCGCCCGGCGTGAGCCGCTGCTGCGCGAGGTCGCGGCATCACTCTTCGCGGCGCACGGCGCCCGGTGCACCGTCCTGCCGGCCGACCTGTCCCAAGCGGCGGAATGCGACCGGGTGCTGGCGGCGCTCGAAGGGGAACGCGCGCGCCTGTTCGCGCTCGTGAACAATGCCGGGTTCGGGACGCATGGCTGGTTCCACGAGATCGCGGTGGAGCGCCAGCGCGCCCTGATCGAGGTGAACATCTCGGCGCTCACCCACCTCACGCGCGGGGTGCTGCCCTGGTTGCGTGCCAACGGGCGGGGGCACGTCATGAACGTGGCGTCGGTGGCCTCGTTCCAGCCGGGGCCCTTGATGGCGACCTACTACGCCTCCAAGGCGTACGTGCTGTCGCTGTCCGAGGCGCTGCATAACGAGTGCCTCGGGACGGGCGTCACGGTGACGGCGGTCTGTCCCGGCCCGACGGTGACGGGGTTCAAGGTGGCGGCCGGGCTCGCGGCCGACTCGGCCCCGGGCGGGCCACCTCCCATGCTGTCCGCGGACGTGGCCGACCTGGCGTTCCGCGGGACGATGGCGGGGAAACGTGTGGTGATCACGGGGGCGCGCAACGTACTGGCCGCGGCCCTGGGCCGCTATTTCCCGCGCGCCTGGTCGGCGGCGATGATCCGCCGCATCCAGCTCGCGCGCATGACCCCGCGCGCCTAACGACCCTTTCGGGCGAGCACCGCCTGCAGGTGGCGCCCGGTGTGCGAGGCGTCCACGCGGGCGACGTCCTCGGGACGTCCCATCGCCACGACCCGGCCCCCGCCATCCCCGCCGTCGGGGCCCATGTC
>JAEUJK010000418.1 GCA_016794735.1 Gemmatimonadota bacterium
CCGCGCGAGATCCGGGCCAATCCGGCGCGAGCCCCAGAGGAACGGATGGTCGTACACCGACTCACCCGGCTTGGAGTACTCGCCATACCGCTCCGTCTCGAAGCGCAACGGGCGGATCATCTGCGAGTGGCAGTTGAAGCATCCTTCGCGGATGTAGAGGTCGCGCCCCGCCAGTTCCAGCGGGGTGTAGGGCTTCACCGACGCGATCGTCGGCACGTTCGACTTGATCAGGAACGTCGGCAGGATCTCGAACAGCGAGGCCACGATCACCGCCACGGCCACCAGGACCGTGAAGACGATCGGCATGCGCTCCCACGCGCGGTGGAAGGTCATGTTGACAAAGCGGCCAAAGGCGGTGGCCGGGATGTCGACGCCCGGGCGCAGCGGCTCCGGCGTGTATTCCTTCGTGAGGGCCGGGGCCTGCACCGTCGTCACGGCATACGCGGCCGGACGGCGCTTCCAGGTCATCACGATGTTGTACGCGAAGATCAGCATGCCGCCGAGGTAGAGCGTGCCGCCCACCACGCGCGTCCAGTACATCGGGATCAGGCGCGCCACCGTCTCGACGAAGTCGGGGTACTGCAGCCGCCCGGTCTCGTCGAACGCCCGCCACATCAAGCCCTGCGTCACGCCGGCGCTGTAGATCGAGACGATGTAGAGCAACACGCCAACGGTCGCGATCCAGAAGTGCCACTCCGCCAGCTTCTTGCTGTACAGCTCGGTCTGGAAGAGCCGCGGCGCGAGCCAGTAGATCATCGCGAACGTCAGGAACCCGTTCCACGTCAGCGCGCCCGAGTGCGCGTGGGCGATCGTCCAGTCCGTGTAGTGCGAGAGGGAGTTGACGCTCTTGATCGAGAGCATCGGTCCCTCGAAGGTCGACATGCCATAGCCGGTGATGGCGATGACCATGAACTTCAGGATCGGGTCGTCCACCACCTTGTGCCAACCGCCGCGCAGCGTGAGGAGGCCGTTGATCATGCCACCCCAGGACGGGGCCCAGAGCATCACCGAGAAGAGCATCCCCAGCGTGGAGGCCCACTCGGGGAGCGCCGTGTAGTGCAGGTGGTGCGGGCCGGCCCAGATGTACATGAAGACGATCGTCCAGAAGTGGAGGATCGACAGCCGGTAGCTGAACACCGGGCCCTCGGCCGCCTTCGGCATGAAGTAGTACATCAGGCCGAGGAACGGCGTGGTGAGGAAGAAGGCCACGGCGTTGTGGCCGTACCACCACTGCATGAAGGCGTCCTGCACGCCGGCATAGATGCTGTAGCTCTTGAAGAGCCCGGCGGGGACCGAGAGGTTGTTGAAGATGTGGAGGATCGCCACCGTGACGATGGAGGCGATGTAGAACCACACCGCCACGTAGATGTGGCGTTCACGGCGCTTGACGAGCGTCCCGATGAAGTTGATCGCGAAGATCACCCACACCACCGCGATCATGATGTCGATCGGCCACTCCAGCTCCGCGTACTCCTTGGCCTGGGTGAACCCGAGGGGGAGGGTGAGCGCGGCTGCGACGATGATGAGCTGCCAGCCCCAGAAGTGCGCGCGGCTCAAGCCGTCGGAGAACATCCGCGCCTTGAGCAGCCGTTGTGTTGAGTAGTAGATGCCGGTGAAAATGGCGTTCCCGGCGAACGCGAAGATCACCGCATTGGTGTGCAGGGGTCGCAGCCGGCCGAAGGTCAGCCAGGGTGCGAGGTTGACGGTCGGGTACGCCATCTGGAGCGCGATGAGGACGCCAACCAGCATCCCGACAGCGCCCCAGAGGATCGTGACAAAGAGGAACTTGCGTACGATGTCGTCATCGTATGTGAACGTCTCGAGACGTCCCGCGGCTTGCGCGTCGCCCATGTCGTGCCGTGCCTGTGGTGGGGTGGGGAACCTGCACGAACGGCACCACCCCCTTGCCGGGGGGTGCCGGATGGAGGCGAATGTCGGTCAGGTGTATCCCCGGCGCGGTCAGGCGGACACGCCGATGGTGCGAGGGAAACCCCTACAGGCGCGCCCGACGGTCCACGGTTGGGACTCGTCGGGCGCGAAAGGGCTACTGCCGCGTGGTTTCCGGCAGGAGGACGAAGCGCGCGGTATTCCCGCCCGTTAAGTAGCGCTTCGCGGCGGCCTGGACCGTGGCCGGCGTCAGCGCACGGATGAAGTCGGTGTAGCGCAGGATGTTCTCCAGCTCCTCGCCGTTCTCGACCCGCGCCGCGAGGTTGGCGAGCCAGTAGCCATTCTCCCGCAGGCTGACCTCCTGGCCCCGCAGCTGCTGTTCCCGGATCTTGGCCACGTCGGCCTCGGTGATCTGCCCTTCTATAGTTTGGGCGATCACGGCGCGCACCGCGCCGTACAACGAGTCCGCCCGTTCCGGCGCCGACCCGAACTGGATCGACACCGAATACTCCGGTCGCGGCACCCGCTGGAGGTTCCCGGACACCGACACCGAGTATGTACCGCCGAGCGCTTCGCGCAGCTGCTCGAGCATGCGCATCTCGAGGTACTCGGTGAGCGAGCGCAAGGCGTGCCGCTCGGCCGGTGAGAACGTGGCCGGTCCGTGGAGGACCACCAGCGTTTGGGCCTTGGG
>JAEUJK010000464.1 GCA_016794735.1 Gemmatimonadota bacterium
GTCGGGACGTTGAGACGTCGTCGCAGGGCGGTGTCGGACACGGCGGCCTGCACCGAGTCCACCGGGATCTCCAGCACGCGCGCGAGTTGCGGGGCGATGCGGAAGAGGTTCCATCCCTCGGGAATCGTGATCACGCGCAGGAGCCCGCGCCCCGACTGCAGGGCGTCGAGCAACGCGTTCCATGATTGCTGCGACGTGAACTCGTACGTGCCGGCCTTGATGGTGCGATCCCGCCCGGTCCACGCGGCGTAGCGCATGAAGAGCCGCGGGAACCGGATGATGCCACGTGCGTGCAGCGACTCGGCGGCCACCCGGAACGACGCGCCCGATGGAATGACGATGCGGCGCGCGGTGGGATCCCCCGAACACGCGGCGAGGAAGATCGCGAGGCCGGCGATCCCCGCGCGGCGCATCACTCCACGACCTCCGGCTCCACGAAGGACAGGGCGTGCTGCAGGAGGACGGTGGCCGCGAGCGCGTCCACGTCTCCCTTGCGCCCTTCGGTGGATCCGCCGAGTTCACGAATCGCGCGCAATGCGGCGGCGGTCGTGAAGCGTTCGTCGACCAGGCGGACCGGTGCCCCGGTGCGTTCGGCGAGCGTGCGCGCCAACTCGCGGACCTCGGTTGCCCGCGGGGTGTCGTTGCCGTCGCCGTCGAGCGGCAGGCCCACGACGAACTCGCTCGCCTCGAGTGCCTCGAACCGCCGGATCATCTCGGCCACGGGCGGGCGCTTGCCCGCGCGTCGCAGGATGAAGCCGGCGGGGGTGGCGATGGTGCGTGATGGATCGCTGATGGCCAGCCCGATGCGTCGCTCGCCGTAGTCGATGGCCATGACACGTCCCGCGCCCGGTGGACCTTCGTGACCCGACCCCGCGAGCATCACCCCTGCGCCATCTGCACGAAGAACTCGCGGTTGGTCTTCGAGCGGGCGAGCTGCTTGGTGAGGAAGGTGATCGCCTCGTCCGAGGGCATGTCGCCGAGGAAGGTGCGGAGGAGGTAGACGCGGTTCATCTCCTCGCGATCGAGCAGGAGTTCCTCGCGGCGCGTCCCGGACTTGTTGATGTCGATGGCCGGGAAGATGCGCTTGTTGCCGATCTCGCGGCTCAGCACCAACTCCATGTTGCCGGTGCCCTTGAACTCCTCGAAGATCACCTCGTCCATGCGCGACCCGGTCTCGACGAGCGCGGTGGCGACGATGGTGAGCGACCCGCCGTCCTCGATCTTGCGGGCCGACCCGAAGAATTTCTTGGGCTTCTGCATCGCCGACGCGTCGAGCCCGCCCGACATGATCCGCCCGGACTGGGGGAGCACGGCGTTATGCGCCCGCGCGAGTCGCGTGATGGAGTCGAGGAGGATCACGACGTCCTTGCCATGCTCCACGAGGCGCTTGGCCTTCTCGATGACCATGTCGGCCACGGCGACGTGGCGTTCGCTCGGTTCATCGAAGGTGGACGCCACGACCTCGGCGCCGGGGACGTTCTCCAGGAAGTCCGTCACTTCCTCGGGCCGCTCGTCGATGAGCAGCACGATGAGGCGCACTTCCGGGTGATTCGCCACGATGGCGTTCGCCATCTTCTGCAGCAGGATCGTCTTGCCGGCGCGTGGCGGGGCGACGATGAGGCCGCGCTGTCCCTTGCCGATCGGCGCGACGAGGTCGACGACACGCATCGACAGGTCGCCATCCTCGAGGCGCAGCCGCTGGTCGGGATATCGCGGCTTGAGGTTGTCGAACGTGAGGCGCGGCGCCGATGGATCGGGCACGTCCCCGTTGACGGTGTCCACCTTGAGCAGGGCGAGATACTTCTCCCACTGCTTGGGTGGGCGCACCTCGCCGCGGATCGTGTCACCCGTGCGGAGGTCGAAGCGCTTGATCTGCGACGGCGAGACGTAGATGTCGTCCGGGCCGTGGAGGTAGCTCCAGTCCTGACTGCGCAGGAAGCCGAAGCCTTCATCCATGATCTCCAGCACACCCTCCGAATGGAGGGGGACCTGCTGGTCGAGCAGGCGCTGCTCGATGCGGAAGATCAGGTCCTGCTTGCGGAGCCCGATCGTCTCTCCGACCTGCAGCTCGGCGGCGAGCCCTTGCAGGTCGGGGATGGACTTGCGCTTGAGCTCGGCAATATCCACGGGAACGGCTCTGGAAGCAGGGGCGCGAAGGGCGTACCCGACGCGAAGGTAGTGCGCCCGTCGGCTGTCGGGCAAGCACCGACCGGGGGTATGCGCGAGGCGGGATTCGAACCCACGACCTTCGGCTCCGGAGGCCGACGCTCTATCCAGCTGAGCTACTCGCGCGGGACCCAATGACGGGCCGGGATCCGGCAGGTTCGGGCGGTCGCCCGGCCCCTGTACCGGACTCCCAGTGTAACCCACCCCCCGGGACGGTACAAGCCGTGACCCGACCGTCCGATACTCCCCCTGGAGGGGCCCCCGCGGCCTGACCTCGTCTTGCACCCACTCGGCCCGTGACCGTGAAGACTGCCACCACAGAGTCCTCCCCCTGCTACGACGTCTTCGTCGCGCGGCAGCCGATCTTCGAGGCCGACGGTCGCCTGGCTGCCTACGAACTGCTGTATCGGCGCTCCGGCGAGCACACCACCGCCGACGCCCTTTCCGCCGAGACCATGGCGGCCGAAGTGCTGGTCCAGACCTTCCTGAACATGGGGTTGGACAAGGTGACCGGGGAGGCGCGCGCCTTCCTGAACTTCACCCGCGACATGCTGCTCCAGGGGATCTACGGCCTGTTCAACCCCCGCGAGGTGGTGATCGAGGTCCTGGAGAGCGTGACCCCGGACGACGAGGTACTGGCCACCATCGAGACGATGGTGAAGAACGGCTATACGGTCGCCCTCGACGACTTCGAGTACTCCCCCGAGTGGGATCGCTTCCTGCCCTACATCGGGATCGTCAAGGTCGACGTGCTCGAGCGTCCCTTTGCGGACCTGGACGTGTTGGTGGGGAAGCTTCGCCCGTTTGGGATGAGCCTCCTCGCCGAACGCGTGGAGACGCGCGAGGTGGAGGCCAAGTGCAAGTCGCTCGGCTTCACGTTGTTCCAGGGCTACTACTACCAGCGGCCCGAGATCCTCATCAAGCGGGAATTGCCGGCGGGGCAGCTGACGATCCTGCGCCTGATGAACCTGCTGCGCGACGCGAACTCGCCGGACAGCAAGCTGGAAGAGGCGTTCCGCGGCGACGTGTCGCTCACCATGAAGTTGCTGCGCACCGTGAACTCGGCGGCGATGGGTGGGCGCGGGATCGAGTCGATTCGCCATGCCGTGCGCATGGTGGGGCGTGCCGAGCTGCACAAGTGGCTGGCGCTGCTCCTGGTGTCGTCGGTGGCGAGTCGCGGCGGGATGGACCTCGAGGTGGTGCGCACGGCGCTGGCCCGCGCGCGTTTCGCCGAGATGATCGGGCTGCAGAAGGGCGACCGCCGCGCGAGCGAATCGCTGTTCATGGTTGGGCTCTTCTCCCTGCTCGAGGCTGCGCTGCGGCTGCCACTGTCCGAGATCCTCGAGAAGATCGACCTCGCCGAAGAGATCAAGCGGGCGCTGCTCGTGCGCAGCGGGCCCTACGCGGGAGCGCTGGCCCTCGTGGAGAGCTACGAAAAGGCGAGCTGGGACGTGGTCACCGCCGAGGCACAGGCGGTGAACGTGGATCCGGCGATGCTGGGTGACATGTACCTGTCCGCGCTCCTCTGGGCGCGCGAGCGCCTGAGCGAAGCCTGATCCGCCGCGCCTAACGCGGGCCGGTCACCGGGGTCGCAAGCGGGGTCGGGGTCCGCGTGGCCATCCAGGTCCGCGCGTGGTCGAGGGCGTCCTCCAGGGTGAGGAACACCGCCTCACTCCCCAGCTCGGACCACAGCGCCGAGCGCTGCAGCGTGAGCAGCGGCTGGGCATGGACCTCGGCAATCAATACGAGCATGCGCTCGGCGCGGCTGCGTCGCACGACGTCACGAAGGGCGCGAAGCGCGGTGGCGTCGAGCAGCGAGACGTCGCGCATGCGGATCACCAGGACCTTCGGGCGTGTGGCGACCTGGCTGAGCGTGTCCTTGAATCGCTCGGCGGCCCCGAAGAAGAAGGCCCCGCTGATCTCGAAGACCTCCACGCCGCTCGGGATCTCGGTGCGCACCAGGTCGTGCTCCTCGCCCGAGGCCTCCTCCTGCATGGCACGCCGCATCGGGTTCACGGCGGTGGTCTCGGCCATGCGATACATGAAGAGGAACGCCGCGAGGACCATCCCGACCTCGATGGCCACGGTCAGGTCGACCACCACCGTGAGGAAAAACGAGACGAGGAGGACGGCCACGTCGCCGCGTGGCGCGCGCAGCTCATCGACGAAGTTGCGCCATTCGCTCATGTGGTAGGCCACCAGGAACAGGATGGCCGCGAGCGTCGCCATCGGGATCATCGACGCCCACCGCGAGAAGAGCAGGGCGATCAGCAGCAGCACCACCGCGTGCCACATCCCGGCGATCGGGGTGCGCGCCCCGTTCTTGATGTTGGTGGCCGTGCGCGCGATCGCGCCGGTGGCGGGGATCCCGCCGAACGTCGCGGAGGCGACGTTGGCCACCCCCTGGGCGACGAGCTCCATGTTGGAGCGGTGGCGCGTCCCGATCATCCCGTCCGCGACCACGGCGGAGAGGAGTGACTCGATGGCGCCGAGGAGCGCGATGGCGAATGCCGGGGAGACGAGGCGCGTGGCCTCGGAGAAGGTGATGGCCGGTGGTTGTGGCAGCGGCACGTTGAACTTCAGCTCACCGAAGCGCGACCCGATGGTCTCCACCTGGAGGTCGAGCAGCCGCACGAGCACCGTGGTCACGATGAGTGCGACGAGGGGGGCCGGGATCCGTCGGCTGACGCGCGGCCAGGCGAGGAGGATGACCAGGGCGAAGGCCGTGATCCCCGCGGCCGACAGGTTCACCGAGCCTGCATTCTCTGCGTAGGCCTTGAGCTTTTCGAGGAACTCGGCGGGCACGGCGCCCATGCGCAGGCCGAAGGCGTCCTTGACCTGCCCCAGCGCGATGATGACGGCGATGCCCGAGGTGAAGCCGGTGATCAGCGGCTGGGGGATGAACTTGATCACCACTCCCATGCGGGCGACGCCCATCGCGATGAGCATGAGCCCCGCGAGGGTGGTGGCGACGCGCAACCCGTCGACGCCGTACTCCTGCACGATGCCGTAGATGATGACGACAAAGGCGCCGGTGGGCCCGCCGATCTGGACGCGCGACCCGCCGAGGGCCGAGATGAGGAACCCGGCGATGATGGCCGTGACGAGGCCGGCCTGCGGGGTGACGCCGCTCGCGATGGCAAAGGCGATCGCGAGGGGCAGGGCGACGATGCCCACGATCGTGCCGGCGAGGAGGTCGCTCGCCAGCTGGGGGCGTGTGTAGCCCTTGAGGGTGGTCGCGAGTTTGGGGACGAGGTCGCGCACGGCGGCAATCTATGCAGGGCCGGGGCCCGTGCCTGTCGGGGTGGGTTCGACCCCTTGGCGTGGCGATTCGTCCCGGGCACCCTCGCCGCAACGCCGCTGCATGGCGTGGCCCTGCGCCCGGGGCCAACTTCCCGCCGTCGCGCCCTCCCATGAGACCCATGCACATGACTCGCGCCGTCGTCGCCCGCACGCTGCTCGTTGCTGCCACGCTGCTCCCCGAGGTCGCACGCGGACAGGCCGCTGCGCGCCCGGGGCTCCCGCTGACCGCCGCCCGCCGCCTGACCTACACCGCCACCAAGGCATCGTGGCTGTCCGTCGACGTCAGTCCCGATGGCCAGCGCATCGTGCTCGACTTCCTGGGCGACATTTACACGCTCCCCATTGCGGGTGGGTCCGCGACGCGCCTGACGAGTGGGCTCGCCCACGATGCCCAGCCGCGGTTCAGTCCCGACGGCCGGCGCATCGCGTTCCTCAGCGATCGCAGCGGGGGCGACAACCTGTGGGTGATGGCCGCGGACGGCCGCGACACCGTGCAGCTGTCAAAGACCTCGGACGACATGTACGTGTCGCCGGAGTGGACTCCCGACGGCAAGTACGTGGCGGTCACGCGGTCGGTGCAGGGGGCGCCGAAGATCTTCCTGTATCACGTGGACGGTGGCGCGGGGGTGCAGGTCATTCGCGAACCGGCCCCGCTCTCGGCGATTGGTGCCACGTTCTCGCCTGATGGCCGCTACCTGTGGTACGCCACGCGACAGGCTACGTGGACCTACAACGCCATCTTCCCGCAGTACCAGCTCGCGCAATACGATCGCGAGCTGGGCACCACGACGACGATGACGGCGCGTTACGGGTCGGGTTTCCGGCCGGCGATTTCCCCGGACGGCAAGTTGCTGGCGTACGGCAGCCGGTACGAGGAGAAGACCGGGCTCCGCCTGCGCGACCTTACGACCGGCGAGGAGCGTTGGCTCGCATATCCCATCCAGCGCGACAACCAGGAGTCGATGCTCGAGATCGACGCGTTGCCCGGATACGACTTCACGCCGGACAGCCGGGCGATCGTGATGAGTTACGGGGGCGAGATTTGGCGGGTGCCGGTTGACGGCAGTGCCCCTGTGAAGATCCCGTTCTCCATCGACGTGGATGTGGCCATCGGCCCCGAGGTGAAGTTCCAGTACGCCATCGAGGACACGCCGACGATCGTGGCGTCGCAGATCCGCGACGCGGTTCCCTCGCCGGATGGGCGGCGCGTGGCCCTCTCCGCGTTAGGCGACCTGTGGGTCATGGACCTGCCGTCGGGCACGCCGCGGCGCATCGCCGGGACGCCGGACGGGGAGTATCACCCGACGTGGTCGCCGGATGGCCAGTGGATTGCCTACGTCACGTGGTCGTCGACGGGTGGGTTCATCCACAAGATCCGCGCCGATGGCAGCGGGCAGCCCGTGCGTCTCACGAACGAGTCGGCGACGTATTACGCCACGCAGTGGGCGCCGGATGGCGCGAGGATCGTGGCGATGCAGGCCGACGCGCGCGAGTTGCGCGAGGCGCTGCAGCGCTTTGGTGGCGGGCAGGCGGCGCGTTTCGTGTGGGTGAGCGCCGAAGGTGGGCCGGTCACGCGGATTCGCAGCGCCGGCGGGTTGGGTGATCCGCACTTCACCGGCGACGCCTCGCGCATCCACGCGTATGGCGGGGGAGAAGGGCTGGTGTCGTTCCGCTGGGACGGCACGGACCTTCGCCAGCACGTGCGCGTGACCGGGCAGGCCGCGCCGGGCGGCGGGCAGGCGCCGAGTGCAAGCACGGTGCGCATGGCACCGCGTGGCGACCTCGCGCTGGCGCAGGTGGGCTCCGACTTCTACACCGTGGTCGTGCCGCAGGTCGGCGGACCGGTGCCGGTGATCTCGGTCGCGAACCCGGACAACGCCGCGACCCCGGTGCGCCGGCTGTCCGACATCGGGGGTGAGTTCCCGGCGTGGCAGTCGAGCGGGCGTGTGGTCCACTGGTCGATCGGCAATGCCCTGGTGACGTACGACCTGGATCGTGCGCAGGCCTTCGACGACTCGGTGCGTGCGGCGCGGCGTGCCACGGCCGCCGACACGACGCGTCGCGCGGGTCGCGACAGCACGGCCACCTACAAGCCGAGTGAAGTGCGGGTGCAGGTGACCGGAACGCGCGACATTCCGCGTGGGACCGTGGTGCTGCGCGGGGCGCGTGTGGTGACGATGCGCGGTAGCGAAGTCCTCACCGGGGCCGACGTGGTAGTGCGCGACAATCGCATCGTGGGGGTGGGGCGGCGCGGGAGCGTGCCGGTGCCTGCCGGCGCGCGGATCATCGATGTGCGCGGCAAGACGATCGTCCCGGGGTTCGTCGATACGCACGCACACTTCCGTCATTCGCCGGACATCCACACGGTGCAGCCGTGGGCGTTGCTCGCCAACCTGGCCTATGGCGTCACGACCACGCGCGACCCGCAGACCGGGTCGACCGACGTGCTGTCGTATGCGGATCGCGTAACGGTGGGTGAGCTCGTGGGGCCACGCATCTACTCGACGGGGCCGGGCGTGTTTGCGGGGGAGCGGATCCGTTCCCTGGAGCAGGCGCGCAACGTCCTCAAGCGTTACAGCGACTATTACGACACGAAGACCATCAAGATGTACGGCGCCGGCAACCGCCAGGTGCGCCAGTGGATCATGATGGCCGCTCGTGAGCTCAAGCTGATGCCGACGACCGAGGCCGGGTTGGCTTTCCGCACGAATGTCACGATGGCGCTCGACGGGTACGCTGGCGTCGAGCACAACCTCCCCATCACGCCACTGTACGACGACGTCCTGCGGTTGTTCGCGACGTCCGGCACGGTGTCGACCCCCACGCTGCTCGTGACGTACGGCGGCCCGTGGGCCGAGAACTGGTATTACACGCGGGAGAACCCGAACAAGGATCCCAAGCTGCGCCGGTTCACCCCGGACGATGACCTCGACAGCAAGACGCGGCGCCGCGGCGCCGGCGCGGGTGGCTCACCGGGCCCGGCGGGGTGGTTCCTCGACGAGGAGTTCCACTTCAAGGAGCACGCCAAGGTCATTCGCGACCTGGTGGCGCTCGGCGGCAAGGCGGGGATCGGCAGCCATGGCCAGCTGCAGGGCCTGGGGTATCACTGGGAGTTGTGGACCGTGGCTTCGGGTGGTTTGTCCAACCACGACGCGCTGCGCGTGGCGACGCTGATGGGCGCCGCCGCCCTGGGGCTCGAGCGCGACCTCGGTTCCATCGAGCCCGGGAAGCTGGCCGACCTGGTGGTGCTGGACGCCGACCCGCTCGTGAACATCCGCAACACGAACACCGTGCGGTGGGTGATGCGGAACGGTCGCTTGTACGACGGCAACACGCTCGACGAGGTGTGGCCGCGGCAGCGGGCGCTCCCGCCGCAGCCGTGGCGCCAGCCGGCTCCGCAGGTCAACGCGGGGTTGCGCGCGCCGTAGGCTGTGAGGGGCCCGCGCCCTTGCGCAGCGGGAACCTAGGGGGATCTTCTGGCACGCGGGGGCCAACGCGCTCCCGCGTCCCCCGCGGTATCCCCCTTCGGAGACCCCATGAAACTCCAGGTTGCGTACCTCACCCCGCACCAGAACGGCAAGGTCCTTGGCATCATCAGCGCGGTGACCTCGCTGGTGTTCATCGTGCCGATCTTCCTGCTGATGAACGTGCTGGCGCCGGATGCGGAGGACGCCCTGCCGATGGGCATGGTGCTCCTGTTCCCCGCGCTCTACCTGGTGATGACGTACCTCATGGTCGCCGTCAGCTGCATGATCTACAACGCGATCGTGCGGTACACCGGGGGCATCGAGTACGAGGCCGCCCAGCCGCCGGCAGCAGAGCCATAGGTCGTTACACGACCGCGGGGCGTGGGGTTAGCGGCGTTCCGCGGTCGGCGGGGCGGCCGCGGCTGGCGGCGCAGAGTCCGGCTTCGCTCCCTCGCGCGCATTTCCCTCGATCTGGTTCCGCAGTGACTCCACGGTGCGGGGTTCGGGCACCGTGGTGAACGGCAGCAGGATCGAGATGCGGCGGTTGGAAGGATTCTCGGGGTCGCCGGGATACTTGAGCTGGCGATCCGCGAGGCCGTTGACCTCGACGATGCGCGCGGCCGGGATCCGGTTCTGTTCAAGGATGCGGCGCGCGGCATTGGCCCGATCGGCCGACAACTCCCAGTTGGTGTAGTCGGCCCGTCCGTACGGACGCGCGTCGGTGTGCCCCTCGATCACGAGGTTGTTGTCCAGGTCGACGAGCTGCCCGGCAATGATGCCGAGTGCCGTGGCCCCGACGTCCTTCATGGTGGCGGA
>JAEUJK010000472.1 GCA_016794735.1 Gemmatimonadota bacterium
ATCATCAAGATCGGGCGCACCCACACGCAGGACGCCACCCCGGTCACGCTCGGCCAGGAGTTCTCCGGTTACGCGCAGCAGGTGGCCAACGGGATCGAGCGCATCAAGATGACCCTGCCGGCACTGATGGAGCTGGCGCAGGGTGGGACGGCCGTCGGGACGGGGCTCGCGGCGCCGGTGGGCTTCGCCGAACGAGTGGCCGTGGAGATCGCCCGTATCACCGGGTTGCCCTTCACGAGCGCGCCGAACAAGTTCGAGGCAATGTCGGCGCACGACGCCATGGTGTTCACGCACGGCGCCATCACGACGGTCGCCATGTCGTGCTTCAAGCTCTCCAACGACATCCGCTTCCTGGGCTCCGGCCCTCGCGCCGGACTCGGCGAACTCGCACTCCCGGAGAACGAACCCGGCAGCTCGATCATGCCCGGCAAGGTCAACCCCACGCAGGTGGAAGCGCTCACCCAGGTGGCGGCGCACATCCTCGGGAACAACGCGGCGATTGCCTTCGCGGGCTCGCAGGGGCACTTCCAGCTCAACGTGTACAATCCGATGATGGCCTACAACTTCCTCCAGTCGGTGCAGCTGCTGGCGGATGCGGCCGTCTCGTTCACGGACAACTGCGTCGTGGGGATCGAACCGCGGCTGGACAACATCACCCGCGGATTGGCCAACTCGCTGATGCTGGTGACGCCGCTCAAGGAGAAGTACGGCTACGATCGCGCCGCGAAGATCGCCAAGACGGCGCACAAGAACGGCACGACCCTTCGCGAGGAAGCCATCAAGGACGGGATCCCGGCCGAGGATTTCGACGCCATCGTCCGTCCGGAGAACATGATCGCACCGGGGTGACGCTCCGCATCCTGCTCGTCGCCGACTCCCACCTGGGATTCGACCTCCCCGTCTCGCCCCGCATCAAGCGGCGGCGGCGCGGGGAGGACTTCTTTGCGAATCACGAGTTGGCCCTCGCGTCCGCCGTCGAACATGAGGTCGACGTGGTGGTGCACGCGGGCGATGTGTTCGACCGGCCGGGGGTGCGGGCCGAGGTGGCGCTGCGGGCCTACGCCCCCCTGCGCGCGCTCGCCGTGCGCGGCGTCCCCGTCGTGGTCGTGCCGGGAAACCATGAGAAATCGCAGCTGCCACACGGGCACCTGTTGGCGCACCCGAACGTTCACGTGTTCTCCCAGCCGCGGACGGTGCACGTGAACGTGCGCGGGGTGCGACTCGCGCTCGCCGGCTTTCCCTACGTGCGTCGCGACGTGCGCACTCGCATGCCGGAGTTGGTCGCACAGACCGGGTGGCGCGCCATCGACGCCGATTGCTCGCTGCTCTGCGTGCATCACTGCGTGGAAGGGGCGACCGTTGGCCCCGGCGACTACACCTTCACCACCGCGAGCGACGTCATCCGGCATGCGGACGTGCCCACGGGATTCGCCGCGGTCCTCGCTGGCCACATCCACCGGAGCCAGCGTCTCGACGTGGACCTGGAGGGGCGTGCGCTCCGTGCCCCCGTGTTGTACCCGGGATCGGTCGAGCGTACGTCACTCGCCGAGATCGATGAGCCGAAGGGGTACATGGTGCTCGAGCTGGACGATAGCGGCGTGCGGCACACCACACACGCGTTGCCGGCGCGCCCGATGTTGCGTGTCGACCTCGATACCAACGTCCCGGTCGCGCGGCTGGTGGAGTCGATGCGACGCGCCATCACCACCGCTCCGCCCGATGCCGTGCTCATGCTCCGCGTGAAGGGTGCCCTCACGCCCGAGCACGCGCGCAACCTCTCGGCGGCCACCTTGCGGCGCATGGCCCCACCCACGATGAACGTGGAGGTGCGCGCGTCGTGGCTTGCACCAGGTGACCGGACGCAAGCACCCCCGCCTGCGCAGCTCAGCTTGCTCGATCGCTGAGCGGCAGGGCGGTTACGGACTCGTCAGGAGGTAGCGCGTGTCCCCGGCGATGCGCTGCGCGATCTCGTCCAGCGGCAGGTCGTTGCGATCGGTGCCAAACGGCTCCTCGATCTCGGTGGCGAGCAACTCCAGCCCCATCGTCGCGAAGAAGGTGAACATGGAGGCGATGACTGTCCCGTACCCGAACTCGCGCACGAGCCCGAACGGCATCACGAGCGCGTACAGCATGACGAACTGCTTGACGTACGAACTGTAGGAGAAGGGGATCGGGGTGTTGCGGATGCGTTCGCACGCGCCGCACACATCGTCCAGCACGGAGACCATTGGCGTGAGCGCGATGATCGCTTCCCGTGGGAGGTGCCCCGCCTGGATGTCCTCGTGGAGTGCCCGCGACAGCGATCGCACCACCTCATTTGGCACGTGCGGCCCGCCGGCGTCGCGCGGTCGGCGCAGGTGGTCGGCGAGGACGCGCGGGAACCGGCTCAGCAGCGTGGCATAGTCGTCGCGCCGGTCACTCGTGCGGGGGAGCATGGCGTCGAGCGCGTGCGCGAGGGCACGTGACGTGTTCACCAGTTGTCCCCACAGGCGCCGGCCTTCCCACCAGCGGTCGTAGGCGGTGTTCGT
>JAEUJK010000514.1 GCA_016794735.1 Gemmatimonadota bacterium
ACCTACGGCAACTACACGGAGTCCTTCACCCGCCTGTACCTCGCCGGCGGGGTGACCGCCATGCGCACCGGCGGCAACATGAACGGCTACAGCGAGCTGAACATGGCGAAGGCGGTGAACCGCGGCGACAAGGCGGGCCCGTGGATCGACGCCACGGCGCCGTACCTCAACGGCCCGAACAACTTCTCGCAGATGCAGGTGTTGCGAACCCCGGCCGAGGCCAAGCGTTTCGTCGATTTCTGGATCGACCAGGGGGCGACGTCGTTCAAGGCCTACATGCAGATCTCGCGCGAGGTGCTCAAGGCGGGGATCGACGCCGCGCATGCCCGCGGCATCAAGGTCACGGGGCACCTCTGCTCCGTGACGTATCGCGAAGCCGCGGACCTCGGCATCGACAACCTCGAGCACGGGATCCTGGCTTCCACCGACTTCGTGACGGACAAGAAGCCGGACGAATGCCCGGGCCAGGGTCGCGGCCAGCAGACGGTGAATGCCACCGAGCCGTCATCAGCGGCGGGCTCGGCGCTCATTGCGCACCTGGTCTCGCGCAAGGTGGCGCTCACGAGCACCCTGACGGTCTTCGAGACGTTCACCCCCGGGCGCCCCATGCCGCCGGGACTCGAGGTGCTCGCGCCGCAGTTCAAGGAGACCTACGAGCGCCAACATGCGCAGATCGCGCGGATGCCGCAGTCGATCTACACGACGCTCTTCCCGCGGGCGATGGCCTTTGAACTCGCCTTCGCGCGCGCCGGTGGCCTACTCGTCGCCGGGACCGATCCCACCGGCGGCGGTGGCGTGATCCCCGGGTACTCCAACCAGCGCGCGGTGGAGTTGCTCGTCGAGGCCGGTTTCACTCCCGCCGAGGCGATTCGCGTGGGCACGCTCAACGGTGCCACCTACCTCGGCATTGCCGATCGCACGGGATCGATCGCCGTCGGAAAGCAGGCGGACCTCGTCCTCATCGGCGGCAACCCGGCGGCGCGTATCGCCGACATCCGGAACGTCGAGCTGGTGATGAAGCAGGGGATCGGGTACGACCCGGCCAAGCTGATTGCCTCGGTGAAGGGATGGGTCGGGATCTGGTAGCTGGCTGATCCGGGCACAGGGACGTCCGTCGCGAACATCGAGGCTTCCTGCGCGGTGACGGGCGCCACGTATTGCGGGCGCCATGGTAGCTTGTGGGCGGAGGCGTTCGCCGTGGCCGTGCGCGTCGGGATTCGCACGTGGATTGGCGTCGCTCCAGCTCCGTACCCGAAACCCGTGCTGCCCATGCCTCGCACTTTCGCTGCTGCCCTGGTTGCGCTCTCTGCCGCGTTCGCCCACGCGCAGGGTACGCGTGCGGCCTGCGCGCCGAACAACCTGGGGATCACGGTCCCCGACGGATTCTGCGTGCAACTCGTGGTCGACTCGGTCGGCCCCGCGCGTCACGCGACCGTCGCGCCCAATGGCGACCTGTTCATTGCGCTCGCCAACTCGCGCACCGCGCGCGGTGGCGTGCTTGCACTGCGTGACGCCGACGGCGACGGGGTGGCCGAAACAACGCGCCGCTTCGGGATCGGGGGCGGGAGCGAGATCCGCTACCACGACGGCTTCCTCTACTTCGGGACCGACAGCGCGATCGTTCGATGGAAGCTCGCTGCGGGCGCCCTCGAGCCAACCACCCCGCCAGACACCGTGGTCGCCGGGTTGTTGTCGGAGCGTGGGCACCACGCCGCCAAGACCTTCGCCATCGGCGCCGACGGCTTTCTCTACGTGAACATCGGGGCGCCGTCCAACGCCTGCGAACCGCAGCGGCAGGGCGCGGAGCAGAAGGGCCAGAACCCGTGTCCGCTCCTCACCAACTCCGGCGGCGTGTGGCGCTTCGACACGCGCAAGCTCCGCCAGACGCAAGCCGACGGGGAGCGCTACGCCACCGGGACGCGCAACCTGATGGGGGTCACGATGGACCCCACCGGCCGCACGGTGTGGGCGGTGCAGCACGGGCGCGACCTGCTCAATGGCAACTGGGGCAAGGCGATTCCGCTGTACACGGTCGAGAAGAGCGCGGAGAATCCCGCCGAGGAGATGTTCCGCATCGACCGCGGCGCCGACTACGGCTGGCCCTACTGCTACTACGACATCGACGTCCAGAAGAAGGTCCTCGCGCCGGAATACGGCGGCGACGGCGTGAAGCAGGACAAGTGCGCGTCGGTGGGCCAGCCGCGTGCCGCCTTCCCCGGCCACTGGGCGCCTAACGGGATCACCTTCTACACTGGCACGGCATTCCCCGCGGCCTGGCGCAACGGCGCCTTCATTGCCTTCCACGGTTCGTGGAACCGGGCGCCCGCCGCGCAGGCCGGCTTCAACGTGGCCTTCCAGCCCTTTGCCAACGGGCTCCCGAGCGGCAAGTGGTCTGTCTTTGCCGATGGGTTCCGCGGTGGTCCGGCGGAAATGCAGTACCGTCCCACCGGCCTCGTCGTGGCGCGCGATGGTTCGCTCATCGTCACGGACGACAAGGCTGGCCGCATCTATCGCATTCGTTACGTGGGGGCGCGGGCACGGAGCTGAGCTCGCGTTCTCCCATGATCACCTGAGTCGCGCGGCGAGGGGCCGACCCTCGCCGGTGACTCCCCGCCGTTCACGCGCAGCCGGAGCTCCTGCATGACTCGTGTCCTCCTCCTGGTCCTCGGCTGCCTCGCGCCGCTCGTCGCGCAGGCCCAACTCAAGACGCGGAACGTCGTCCTGATTGTCACCGACGGGCTCCGCTGGCAGGAGGTCTTTCGCGGCGCCGAGCGTGCGCTGATCTCGCAGAAGCCGGGTGGCGTGCGCGACACCGCGCTGACCCGCAAGGCGTTCTGGCGCGACGACCTCAACGAGCGCCGCGCCGCGCTCCTCCCGTTCTTCTGGTCCACCATTGCCCGCGAGGGGGTGCTGCTCGGCAACCAGGACGCCGGGCACCGCGCGTCGATCACGAACACCATGAAGTTCTCGTACCCGGGCTACAACGAGATCTTCACCGGGTGGTTCGACCCGCGCATCGACTCGAACGACTACCCGCCCAACCCCAACGTGACGGTGTTCGAGTGGTTGGCGCGCGACCCCGCCTTCAAGGGCCGTGTAGGGGCCATCGCCACCTGGGACGCCTTCCGGCGGATCTTCAACAAGGGACGGGCTGGCATCGACGTGATCGACGGGTGGGACCCGCCGTTCACCGGCGCGGAGGCCCGCGAACCCCGGAAGGCGGTGATCAACGAGTTCTACCGCACCACCACGCGGATGTGGGAGAACAACGCCGTCGATTCCCACATGCACATGGTCGCCACCGAGTACCTGCGCACGCGCAAGCCACGCCTGCTGTTCGTGGGGTACGGGGAGACCGACGAGTGGGCGCACAACGGGAACTACGACCTCATCCTGCAGTCGGCGCACCGGGTGGACGGCTACATCGCGGACCTGTGGCGGCTGGTGCAGTCGATGCCGGAATACCGTGGCACCACCACCTTCATCATCACGACGGACCACGGGCGCGGTGATGGTTCGGCGGCGTGGCGCGACCACGGGCAGGACGTGCAGGGCGCGGAGCACATCTGGATGGCGATCCTCGGGCCCGACACGCCGGCGCGCGGGGTGGTCACCACGGGCATCGCCACGCAATCGCAGATCGCCGCCACGATCGCGGCGCTCCTGGGACGTGACTACACGAGCTTTGCTCCCCGCGCCGGGCGCCGGCTGGACGACGTGTTTCCGCAGCGTTAGACCCCGTGGTGCGTTACGCGGAGATGACAAGGCCGCCTGTTTTCGGTCACCATGTCCCGAGGTGCTTGCGCGTACCAAGTACATGTGAACACGATCACATCGTGCGACGCAATGGCGATGTAGCTTCCTGCGTCCTTTGGTCGTTTCATCGGTATCATCTACACAGAGTGCGCGCCACAATGCGACGGTTTCTTTCCTTGACGGTGGTGGCGGCGGTGGCGGGGTTGGCAGCTTGTTCGGACCAGACAGCGACGGGCGTAGCGGTTCCTGAGGTTTCCGCGCCGTTGCTTGATCTTTCTTCAGGAATCCTGGCGACGACGAACATCGCGTACGCTTCGCGATCCGCGAGCCAGAAGCTCGACATTCATCTCCCGACGACGGGCGCCAAGCCGTATCCGGTCGTCATGTGGATTCACGGTGGCGGTTGGAGCTCGGGGGACAAGAACCTCGGCCCCTCGAACCCGCTCCTCGGCCTGCTGAGCCAGGGGATCGCGATCGTCTCGATCAACTACCGGCTGTCGGGTGAGGCCAAGTGGCCGGCCCAGATCCAGGACGTGAAGGCTGCGCTTCGCTGGGTTCGCGCCAACGCGGCGACTTACCAGCTGGACCCCAACCGCATCGGGGCGTGGGGCCTCTCGGCTGGTGGGCACCTCGCTTCCATGCTCGGCACGACCGACGGCGTGGCGGCGCTGACCGACCTGAGCCTCGGCAACCCGACCATGTCGGAGAAGGTGAAGGCGGTGACGGACTGGTTCGGCCCCGTCGCCTTCCTCTCGATGGACTCGCAGCTCGCGCTCGATGGCTGCCCGCTCTTTGGTGGTACGGGCCACAACGCCCCGACCTCCCCCGAGTCGAAGCTCCTCGGCGCACCGATCGTGACCGTGCCCAGCCGTGTGCAGTCGGCCAACCCGCGCATGTACGTCACGGCGGGCGACGCCAAGTTCCTCATCATGCATGGCACCGCGGATTGCACCGTGCCCTACCAGCAGAGCCAGGGCCTCGCGCAGCGCCTGAACCAGGTGATCCCGGGGTCGGCAACGCTCCAGATCCTCACCGGCGCCACCCACGGCGGCGGCGTCTGGATGACTCCCACCGCGCTCAACCAGGTCTTCTCGTTCTTCAAGAGCACGCTGTAAGGCCAGCGTCTCTCCCGAACGCACAGAGGGCGCCCCAAGGGGCGCCCTCTTCGTTTATCGCCACCGATCCGATGCGGGCTACAACGACCATCCCGCGCGGTAGGTCGGCGTCACCCACTCCGTGGGGATTCCGGCCGTCTTGAGGACCCCCGTTTCGGCGTCGAGTTCGATCGAGCGCCCGGAGCGCACAGCGAGGTTGCCGAGCACGATCATCTCGGTGAGCGGGCCGGAGTGGCCGACGAAGTTCGAGCCCGGCTGCGTCCCGTTCTTGATGGCGGCGATCCACTCCTTGTACACGCCTTCGGTGCGCGGGTACTTGGGCGGGAGCGGCTTGGACATCAGCTCGGCGTTCTTGGTGCGATCGCTGATCTGGGGGTCGCCGCCGTAGGTTCCGGCGACCAGGGTGCCCTTCGTCCCAACCCAGAGCTGGCCACCTTCCGGATCAGGCGGCCACGCCCGATCGAGTCCCCAATCTTCCGGCCGTGCGGGGAAGATCGATCCGTCGCGCCAGACGAGTGTGACTGCCGGGCGGTTCCCGCGGGCCGGGAACTCGTACGTGATGCGCGAGCTCTTCGGCGCCGTCTCGCTGAACAGGGGGGTCGACTCCGGGGTGACCTTCGACGGGTACTTCAGGTCGAGGATCCAGAAGGCGGCGTCCATGATGTGGCAGGCCATGTCGCCCATCGCGCCGGTGCCAAAGTCCCACCAGCCGCGCCAGTTGAACGGCGCGTAGCTCGGGTGATACGGCCGTTCCGCTGCGGGGCCGAGCCACAGGTTCCAGTCCAGCGTCGGCGGCACGTTGTGCATCTCGGTGGGGCGATTGATCCCCTGCGGCCAGATCGGACGGTTCGTGAAGAACTCGACGCGCTGCACCGTCCCGATGACGCCGGACTCGATCCACTCGCGCAGGATGCGGGTGGTGTCCATGGCGTGGCCCTGGTTCCCCATCTGCGTCGCCTGCTTGGGCCGGCG
>JAEUJK010000561.1 GCA_016794735.1 Gemmatimonadota bacterium
GCTCGTTTGGGTGCGGGGAACGAGTCGAACGGCAGGACGTCCCGCGGATCCCGTTCGATCGCACGACGACGCGCCCACACGATGCTGCTGTCCAGCCCCTCCTGGGCGGTGCTCCAGACCACGACGCGTCCCGGCGCCGTCGGCGATCGCAGGACCGTTGCGACGTACTGGCCGTCCTTCGAGACCGCCGGTTCACCGGTGCCCCACGCGAGCCGCTGCACGAGCTGGCCCTCGGTCAGCCCCGCCTGGGCGAGTGTGCGACGCACATCGAACGCCTTCTCCATCACCTCGGTGTAGAACGCGCCGTACAACTCCTCGGGCGACGCGCCATACACCCCGCGGAACGCCTCGACAAACGACCGACGCTGCATCGCGCTCATGCGTCGCCACAGGTTCGTGAGCGACTCCTCGCCCTTTCGCGCCGCGAGCCATTCGAGAAACGCCGAGCCAACGAGGTATCGCATCGACCCACCGAGGAACGAGCTGGTGGAGGACAACTCGGAGTACTTGGGCAACTGGCCCTCGAGCGCCCATTGGCGCAGCACGGCGGCGCGCCCCACGCTGCTCGGTCGGCCGTTGCCGGTGAGGCGCCCTTCGATGTAGGTCGCGTACCCCTCGATCACCCATGCGGGCGACTTGCGTGCGACGGGCCCGATGCGAGACGGCGCGAGGCGCCACAGCAATCGCTCGGCGCCGTTGCGCGGGGCAACGGTCAGGTGCGCGATGTGCCCGTACTCGTGGATGGCGAGGACCTCACCCCATCCGCGGTGCGTCCCGAACGTTGGCCCCGGCGAGGGTGGTGTGGGCCACAGGAAGATCGTCGGTCCGTCCAGCAGCGGCACCGCAAACCCGTTCGCGACGTTGGACGGGTCCTCGACGAGGACCGTGGTGGGTTTGTCGGGTTTGTTTCCCACGAGCGTGTGTACCGCCGCGGCGTACGCCTCCATGCGTGCGGCGATGGGCGTCACCCAGGTGCGCATCTCCGCCGGAAAGTGGATGCGAAACGACGGCGTGGTGATCGTCTCCCAGTCCTGGGCGGGGCGGGTGAGGTATTGCGCGCGCGCGACCGACGGCGCGGCGAGGGCGAGGATGGACAGCGCTCTGATCAGGCGTTGCATGTGGGCCGGCTGCGGGACGAGTCCTGGTGACCCACGGAAAGTACCGAACGCGACCGTTAGGCGGCTGCGCGGAGGTCACCGGCGCTTTGTGACCTGCATTCCCTGAGACGAAAAAGGACGGAGCCAAGGGCTCCGTCCTGCAATCCACCAGCGCACCAGCGGCGACTACGCGGCCTTCTTCTTCCGCTCCGCCATCGCGTCCTGCACCCACGTCAGCGGGATGAGGAAGAGCGGGGTCAGGAAGTGCCCCAGAAGGAGGTTGACCCACGTGAGGGCCAGGAAGAAGGCGCCGAGGCCAAGTCCTGCCCAGAGGGTGCCGAGTGGTCCGTGCGTTTCCACGAGTATCTCCTCGCTGTCAGCGGGTGCGTCAGGAATTCTAAGAATCGGCCCGTCACGATGGTAGTGCAGGGTAGATTGCGGACGTGACCATGCCGGATGACGTGCGGGCGCTGCGTTCCGCGATCGATCCGCTGATCGACGAGAACCGGCCGGTGGTACTCGCCGTCTCCGGCGGGCGGGATTCGATGTGCCTGCTCGATGTGATGGCGCAGCACCCGCGTCGTGGCGACCACGTGGTCGTCGCCTGTTTCGACCACGGGACGGGACCGCACGCGAGGGAAGCGGCGAACCTCGCAGCGAAGGCCGCGCGCGCTGCCGGGTTCACCTTTCGCCGTGGGGTCGCGGCTCGGCCGGGACGCTCCGAGGCCGAGTGGCGCGCTGCCCGATGGTCCTTCCTCCAGGATGTGGCCCGACGCGACGGCGGCGTCGTCGTGACCGCGCACCATCGCGACGATCACGTCGAGACCGTCGTGATGCGCCTGTTGCGCGGGGCGGGGGCGCGCGGGTTGGCCGGGCTGCGGGCGTCCCCGCCCGCGGGCGTCGAGCTCCGGCGGCCGTGGCTCGACGTCGAACGTCAGCGCATCGCGCGGTACGCGGTCGATCAGGGCGTTCGCTGGGTGGACGACCCCACCAACGACGACACGGCCTACTTTCGGAACCGCGTCCGGCGGGACCTGCTGCCCGCGCTCGCGACCGCCGACGCCGCGCTCTCCGAGGCGTTGGACGAGATCAGCCGTCGGGCGGCCGGCCTTCGCGAGGACGTGGACCGGCTCGCCACCCGATTCGAGCGTGGGACGGTCGGGGGGGTCGTCCACGTGGACCCGGCGATTCTCGACTTGCCGGTCGAGGGACGCGCGTTGTTGTGGGGCGCAATCCTCCCGCGATCTGGCGTCGTCGTGGATCGGCGCGGGTACGCGCGGCTGGCGGCGCTCGCGACGATGCGCGCCGGGGACGAGGTGCAGCTCTCCGGGCGTGTCTCGGTCACGCGCACCGGCAACACGGTCGGGATCCACCGCCCGCGCCGGGAATGGCAGGGAGGGTCGCTGGCGTTCGCGGATACGCAGCCGGTCCGGCTCGGTCCCTGGGAATTCGCCGTGTGCGACGGTGCCGCGGCGACCGAAACTTGGGGAGCCTGGGGATGGCCGGCGCCCCCGCCGGGGGTGACCTGGACCGTGCGGCCGTGGCGCAGTGGTGATCGTTGGCGCGGTCCGGGGTGTCAAACGCCAAGGTTGGTCGCCCGGTTTCTCGCCGAGTCGGGCGTTCCCGCATCGGCGCGCGAGGGGTGGCCCGTAGTGGAGACAAACGGCGAGATTGTGTGGGTTCCTGGAACACGCCGCGCTCCCGCGGCTCCCACGTCACCCGGAGGGGTGCCTCGTTTGGTGCGTTGTGAGTTCATCGATCGCTGATCCCCGCCTCCTGGGGCGGGCCGTACGTCGGGTCGTCTTCACCGAGTCGGAGATCGCGCAGCGTGTGCGGGAACTGGGCGACCAGATCTCGGATGCGTATCCCGAGGGGGAGCTGCTCGTGCTCGGGCTCCTCAAGGGGAGCTTCATCTTCGTATCCGACCTCGTCCGTTCCATTCGTCGGCCGTTACAAGTGGACTTCCTCGTCGTGTCTTCCTATGGCAACGAGATGGTGTCGAGCGGCCATGTGAAGCTGGTGTACGACCCGGAGACCGAACTGGCCGGGAAGCACCTGTTGCTCGTCGAGGATATCGTGGACTCCGGCCGCACCCTGGCCCGGGTCATCGACATCCTCAAGGCGCGTGGACCGCGGTCCATCGAGGTGTGCGCCCTGCTGGACAAGCACGACCGGACCTTCCTGCCCACTCCCCCCCGATTCCTGGGGTTCGATGCACCCAATGAGTTCCTTGTGGGGTATGGGTTGGATCATGCGGAGAACTTCCGGCATTTACCGTACGTAGCATCCTTGCAGTAGCCATCTGGACATACATGCCAGCCATTCCTCCCAAGAAGCCGGTTTCGTGGGGCAGCGTCTCCAAGGGTCTGTCGTTCTGGATCCTGGTGATCCTGATCCCGGTTGCCATCATCCAGCTGTCGGGCTCCGGCCGCGACGCGCCGGTGGCCATCCAGTATTGGCAGTACCGCGCCGAACTGGACAAGAACAACATCCTCAAGGCCACGATCCAGGGCGGCAAGCAGATCACGGGCGAGTTCAAGTCCAAGGTCCAGCTGAACCAGCGCTCGTCGACCAAGTTCGTGACCAAGCTCCCGGTGCGCGATTCGGAAGACGAACTGCGCGCGCTGCGTGAGAAGGAAGTGCAGGTGGACGCGCAGGAAGAACGCGCGTCGCTGGCCGGCTTCCTCCTCGCCGTGCTGCCCTACGTGATCTTCATCGGGCTCTGGATCTTCCTCTTCCGGCAGATCCAGGCGGGTGGCAACAAGGCGTTCTCGTTCGGGAAGTCCAAGGCCAAGCTCCTCACCGGCGACACGCCCAAGGTCACCTTTGCCGACGTCGCCGGTTGCGACGAGGCCAAGGTCGAGCTGCAGGAGATCATCGAGTTCCTCAAGGACCCGCAGAAGTTCACCAAGCTTGGCGGACGTCTCCCCAAGGGCGCGTTGCTGGTCGGGCCGCCGGGAACGGGCAAGACGCTCCTCGCGCGTGCGGTCGCTGGCGAGGCGGGTCGGCCGTTCTTCTCGATGTCCGGTTCGGACTTCGTCGAGATGTTCGTTGGCGTCGGTGCGTCGCGCGTGCGCGACCTGTTCGAGCAGGGCAAGGCGAGTGCGCCGTGCATCATCTTCATCGACGAAATCGACGCGGTCGGTCGCCATCGCGGCGCCGGGCTCGGTGGTGGCCACGATGAACGCGAGCAGACGCTGAACCAGCTGCTCGTCGAGATGGACGGCTTCGAGTCCAACGATGGCGTGATCCTGATTGCGGCGACCAACCGTCCGGACGTGCTGGATCCCGCGCTGCTGCGGCCCGGCCGCTTCGACCGGCAGATCGTCGTGGATGCCCCCGACCTGCGTGGCCGCGAGGGGATCCTGCGCGTGCACATGCGCAACAAGCCCATGGCCGACGACGTCGACGTCACGAAGGTGGCGCGCGGCACGCCGGGGATGGCGGGCGCAGAACTCGCGAACCTCGTGAACGAGGCGGCGCTGCTCGCGGCCCGTCGCGGTCACGACCGCATCTTCATGAACGACTTCGAGGAAGCCAAGGACAAGGTCATGCTTGGCGCCGAGCGCAAGTCGCTCGTGATGAAGGAAGAAGAGCGTCGCCTTACCGCCTACCACGAGGCCGGGCACGCTGTCTGTGCCGTGAAGGTCAAGGGCAACGATCCGCTGCACAAAGTCACCATCGTGCCGCGTGGACGAGCACTGGGCCTCGCCTTCACCCTGCCGGAAGACGATCGCGTGTCGGTGACGCGCGAGCAGATCGAGGCGCGCCTGGTGATGGCCTACGGCGGTCGAGTGGCCGAGGAGATCATCTTCGGGCGCGACCGCGTGACCACGGGTGCGGCGAGCGACATCCAGCAGGCCACGGGGATGGCGCGTCGCTACGTCACGCAGTGGGGCCTCTCGGATCGCATCGGCCCCATCCTCGTCGGCGAGAACGAACAGGAGGTCTTCCTGGGCCGCGAGATCATGAGCCGACGCGAAGTGTCGGAGCAGACGGCGGAACTGGTGGACGCCGAAGTGAAGCGCGTCATCGATGCCGCGTACCAGCGGGCGACCTCGGTGCTCACCGAGAACCTCGAGTTGCTGCATTCGGTGGCGAAGTCGTTGCTCGAGCGCGAGACGCTCTCCCGCGAGGACTTCGACACGCTGATGCGCGGCGACGCACTGCCGCCGCGCGCGCCGATGCCGCCGGCGGTGCCGCCCGCACCGACGACGGTGTTGCCGCCGCTCAAGCCGGTCGTGCCGCCGCTGTTGGGCGGTCCGGAGCCGTCGCCCGCGTAACGGTCACCGCCTAACGGCAGAACGCCCCCACGTCACACGGCGTGGGGGCGTTACGTTTGGGGGCATGACGGCGACCGCCCGCGCGTGGGGTCGCGCCCACCCGGGCGCGCTGGGAGCTTCGCTCCTGCTCGTTGCCTACGTGGCGACCATGGCCCCCGGCCTCACCCTGTGGGACGCAGGGGAGTTCCTGGCCGCGATCCACTCGCTCGGCGTGCCGCATCCGCCCGGCACCCCGCTGTTCATCGTTGCCGCGCATGCGTGGGCCGACCTGTGGAGTCCCGTGCTCCCGTTTGCGCTGGCCGTGAACCTGGCCTCCGCCGTGGCCACCGCATCCGCCTGCGGGTTGCTCGCCGCGGTGTTCGCGCGATCCCACGGACCGCGAGCCGTCGTGAGCGCTGCGGTGGTTGGGGGCGTGGGATCCAGCGTGTGGGGGAGTGCCACGGAGACCGAGGTCTACGGCTGGGCCCTGCTCCTCATGGCGGCGATGGTGTGGGTGGCGAACGAAGCCGGCCGCCGGTGGTCGGTGCGTCACCATGTGTGGCTGTGTTTCCTCTTTGGGCTGGCCGTGCCGTTGCACCTGAGCGCCCTCGTGGCCGGGCCGGCCGCCGTGCTCCTGTCCGCGTCTGACGCGGGTGGCAGCCTGTCCGGGCGCACCACGATTGCGATGGGCGGCGTGTGGCTGCTTGGCGTCGCGATCGGCACCGTGTCGTTGGTGCCGGCGCTCGCTGGTGCCGTGCTGCTGCTCGCGGTGCAGTTCGTCGGCGATGTCCCGGCGCAGGTGGCGCGTCGGGGGGCCGTCGCGGTGGTGCTTGGCGCTTCGTTCCTCCTGGCCATGTA
>JAEUJK010000581.1 GCA_016794735.1 Gemmatimonadota bacterium
GCCGTCGCCACCCGGGACGGGGACGCGTTCGCCGCCGCGCATGTCGTACTGGATGGAGCCCAGCGTGGCATCGAGCGGGACCTTGAATTCCTCGAGCCGCCGCTGCGCCGTGGCCAGGGCCCGTCGCAATCCCTCGCGCACGGGCGACTGGTCGACAGCCAGGCCACGTGGCGTGCGCACCGGATCGTTGGGGTCGAAGGGCACCCGGTAGATCCCCGGCACGCGCGCCGCCTGTCGCCAGAACTCGCGCCAGACCTGGGCGCCGCGCGCGTCGACCGTCTCCCGACGATTCCACGCACGCAATGCCGCGCACGATGGCGTGATGTCCACCGTGCTTCCTGACATCGCCACGGGTTCGACCGGCGCCTGGCACAGGGACAGCACGTCGTCGAGAAGCAATTCCGCCCCGAAGTTGCGGTGCGAATAGAGCATGTCCTCCAGCGTCTGCGGCGTGGCCTTCGTTCCGCTCCGCAGCACCTCGTCAATGAAGGTGAGCCCCGCCCGGGTGCGCAGGCTGCGCGCCGTGCGCTCGGCGCCAATGATCGGTGAGAATCCCTCGAGTGGCGCGGCGGGAGTGGAGAGCCAGTAGCTGTCGTTCGCGTTCGACACCACGTCGTCACGACGAATGCGCGGCATGGCCGCCGCGGGCATCGCACCGGGCACACGGGCCGCGCTGTCCGACAGCCAGGCACACTGCGCGCTCGCCCCATTCAGCACGACGAGCGCCTCCGGCACGCCGGCCGGCCGCACGCGGCAGCGTTCCATCACCGACGCCGGAAGGTTGGGCACGACGCTGATGTCCGCGTAGAACGCCGTCCCCGCGCGGTCCGCCGCCACCGTGTTGGTGAAGGCGATCCCCTGCAAGCTGATCGCGGCTTCCACGTCGTCGATGGACTTCGCCCGGTTGAGTCGATCGTACGTGATCGCCGCCTGGTCGTTGGCGAGGTTCACGTCGCGCAGGGCATACGCGCGCGTCGTGTTCCACGGGAGCTGCTCCGACATCACCACCGGCCCGTAGTGCGAGAAGTAGACGTCGCGCGACTCCGTCTGCACCGTGCCATCGTCACCCTTCACCGGCAGCGCGATCGTGCGACGCGTGAGGCGACGCCAGCCGCCCTCGAAGCGGTATTGCATCGGGTCATCAGGATTCAGCTCCAGCTCGTAGAACGTCGATCGCTGCCCCGTGGACACCGTGTGCGTCCACGCGATGTCCTTGTTGAAGCCGATGACCACGCGGTTCGTGGAGTACAGGCTCACCCCCATCACGTCCACCTCACCCGGGATGGTGGTGTGGATGATGTGAAAGCGCGACGAGCCCTGCCACGGATAGTGCGGGTTGCCGAACAACAACCCGCGACCCGACGCCGTAACGGCCTTGCCCATCGCCACCGCGTTGCTCCCCAAACCTTCGGGAGCAGCAAAGTCACTCTCGACCTTTCCCGCACGCGGCGCACCCGGCGGTGCCGCCGTCGCCAACTCCCGCTGGAAGCGACCAATGCCATTGCGGATCCACACGCTGATCGACAGGCGCGTCACGTCGTCGAAGGAGATCGGCCGCACCCACGCGGCGCCCTTGCACGCCGCGGGCAGCGAATCCTGGTGGTCGCGCAGGTAGCGATTGTAACCCGCGACGTATCCGGTCGTGAACCGGTTGCTGGTGGCGCGCTGGGACGCGGCGAATCGCCGGATCGCCGCGTCGGTGAGCAGTGCACGGTGGAAGACGTCGCTCTCGCGATTGCCGTTGCCGGGACCGAGGTACCGGGACAGGTCGCCGCGGGCCATGGCGACATCGCGCGCGAGGGTGCAGAACGCGTCGGTCGCCGTCGCATAGGCAAATCCATAGCCCAGGCTGCCCCAATCGTTGGCCTTCACATGGGGGATCCCGTAGCTCGTCCAGCGAATCTGCGTGTCGTACCGTGGCGCGCGCTGGGCGGTGAGCGGCGACGACCACATGTTCAGCAGGACGCACAGCGTGAGAACTCGACGCATCGGAATTCGGGGGCGGAATGGGCGGGAGGGCATGCGCAGCCGCGGCATGGCGGAACAGGCCGCCCGGCCGCAGGGTCTGAACCTGGCGGCCGTCATTCCCTTGCGCAACGCGGCGCCCGCGGACAAGATCGCCGCCACCTGACAAACGATGGATACCGTCGCCCGAATGTCGTGGTCCCTCCGCTGGATCTCCGGATGCGCGCTGGCCATGACGGCGGCCTGCGCGACGGCGTCGCGCCATGCCATCGAACTGCCGGCGCGCCTGGTGTCCCCGGTATCGGGGGATTCCGCCCTGCGCATGGTGCGCACGGTGCTGCTGGAGGCCCACTATGTCGTGGACGGCGACCCGCTGCAGGACGGGCTTCGCACCCTCACCACCTCGCGCGTGCTGCGTCGCGGAGGGCTCGGCGAGACGGTGCTCGTGTTTCGGTTTCATGCGGCGCCGGACGTGCCTGGGGCAAGCGGGAGTCGGCTGACCTTCGATGTCACGGCCGAGGAGCGCGGTCGGGTCGTGTCGATTGGCGTCGACAACCCGCGTGACCCCCGGCAACTGCGTGGCCAGCACGCGCTCAACCCGAACGACCGGGAGGCGCAGGGGCTGGTGAAGAGCCTCCTCGACGCGCTCGCGCAGCGTGGGATCCACCCCGTCCGTCCCGACTCCACTCCGTAGCGGTACGCGCCGTGACGGCGCGA
>JAEUJK010000618.1 GCA_016794735.1 Gemmatimonadota bacterium
TCACCGTGGCTTTCCCTGGTTGGACCACTCCTCAAGGGCACGTGGTGGGAAGCGACGGCCGTCCCCGAGCTGCGGGTGCACGCCAGCCGGCTGGCCGCACGGCTGGCCGGCTCGGCGTAGTTCGCTTCTCCCCTACTGCGCGACCTTCGTCTCGGTGATGCGCATGACGCTCGGCTTTCGCGTGCGCTGCAGTCGCTTGGCCACCGCCTCCGTCTTGCGCATCACCCGCAGCACGTTGCCCCCCATGATCCCCTTCACCTGCGCGTCCGTGTACCCGCGACGCAGCAGCTCGGCCACCACGTTGGGGAACATCGAGATGTCGTCGAGCCCGGCCGGGTGCTTGTCGATGGCGCCGAGGTCCGCGCCAATGCCCACGTGTTGCACGCCGATCAGCTTCGCGATGTAGTCGATGTGGTTGACGTACTTCTCGAGTGTGGTGTTGGGGATGGCGTTAATGTAGGCCAGGAACGCCGAGTCCACCTTCTGCGGCTCGTTGGGCCACTGGGCCTGGTAGCGCCGCTGCACGCCGAACACGTCCCGCATGGCCACCGCGCTGGCCGAGTCCACGAAGGCCGGGAAGGCGTTGACCATCACGACGCCGTCCTTCGCCTTCACCTTCATCAGGATGGAATCCGGCACGTTACGCGGATGGTCCGCGAGGGCGCGCGCTGACGAGTGGCTGAAGAAGAGCGGTGCCTCGCTGGTCCGCGCGACGTCGCTCATCACCGCGTCGGACACGTGCGAGATGTCGACCATCATCCCCAGGCGGTTCATCTCACGCACGATCTCCAGCCCGAACGGGGAAAGTCCACGGTGCTTCGACGCATCGGTGGATGCGTCCGCCCACGCCGTCGATGAACCGTGGGTGAGCGTCATGTAGCGCACGCCGAGCTGGTGCACGAGGCGCAACATCCCCATCGAGTTGTCGATCGCGTGGCCACCCTCGATCCCGATGAGTGACGCGATCTTCCCCTTGCGGTGGATGCGCACGATGTCGTCCGCGGTCGTCGCAAACTCCAGGTGCGGCGATCGCTGCACCATGCGATGAATGAGGTCGATCTCCTCGAGCACCATCTTTCCCGCCCCCTCCCCTTCGTATTGCGAGGGCACGTAGGCCGCCCAGAACTGACCGCCCACGAGTCCCTTGCGGGCGCGCGGGATGTCGGTGTCGATGTCGGGGAGGGACTTGTCCGGGTCGTACTTCTCGAGGTCGAATGCCGCCTTCAGCCGGACCATCTCCGGCAAGTCATTGTGCGTATCGATGAATGGGGCTTCGCGCATGAGGCGCCGGGCCCTCGGCAGGAAGGACTCCCGCGTGGGCTGCGCATCGGCAGCGGACACCAGGCACAGGAACACGACACTCGCAACGCGACACATGTTCATCGGATCGAGACTCCGAACGAAGGAAAGGGACCTGCCAGAGACTACCACGGCGCCCGGCACTGCGCATCGGTGCGCCCGGGCATGCGCACCCACTCGTACGACATTCCTCCAGCGGCGGCGACCTCGCGCCGCGTGACACACGGCCCGAAGGCCCCGGCCGGCGGCACCACCGTCCGCTCGCCACGCAGCACGATCGCCTCGAAGTCGTCGCGCGCCGACGGGCCGGCCTCGCGCACCACGGTGCGGATCCAGAGGTCGTGATCGAGGCGCTGCCCGCG
>JAEUJK010000624.1 GCA_016794735.1 Gemmatimonadota bacterium
CCGCGTTGGCCGCGGACGGGGCCTTCACCCCCGTGATCGACCAGGTCTATCCGTTCACGCAGATCGTGGAGGCGCACCGTCGCGTGGAGACCGGGCGCAAGCGGGGCAGCGTGGTCGTCACGATGGGCGGGTAGTCGGTCCGGCGTCCACCTGGAGCATCGACGGCGGAAAGCCGAACATCTGGTTGGACGTGCGCGTGAAGTGGGCGGCGTCGGCAAAACCCGCGCGATGCGCGGCGGTGGAGATCGACTCGCCGCGTGCGAGCAGGTCCCACGCCACGATGAAACGGCGCCAGAGGACGTATGGTCGGAGCCCGATACCCGTCTGCTCGGCGAAGAGGTGGCGGAATCGCCCGGGCGAGAGGAAGACGTGGGCCGCGACATCCTCGAGGGGCACAGTCCCATCGAGGTGCGTGCGGATGTACTCGGTGGCGCGCAGGATGCGCTCGTCGGTGACGACGGCGGGTGCGATGTCCTTCGCGAGGGCCGACACGACGCGCGCCGCTTCGTTCACGAGGTGCGCTTTCGTAGTCCCACCGAGCCAGATGGCGAACAGGTTCGCACAGGCGACCCGCACGTCGGGTTCGTCGACCGTCGCGATACCCTGTGTGAGATAGCGCTCGGTGAGCGCGCGGCCGATGGCGGTCTCGGGCTCGACGAACACGATGGCGTTGTAGGTCGAGGCGGTCGCGTCCATCGTGTGCGGCTGTCGAGACGCGACGATGCCGAGAGGGTATGGCGTCCACGCCTCGTCGTCGGTGGCGCGGAGGCCAACGGGACCGGCATACCCGAACACCACCTGGATGGCCTGATGGGCATGGACGGGGGTGATCCGGTTGGCGCGTCCGATGAGGAGCACGCCGCCGTCCCACGCCACGAGGTCACCGACGCCGAGGGGGGTAGTCACGAGGTGGGATGGACAACGCGCGTCGGTTGCAGGTGGCCGGGGTTCGGAAGTGACTGAATGCTGTCGACCGCGCGGTGAGGGCGCCATGGCCCTCCAGGGGGATCGCGCGTCCCACCGGGTCATCGCGTGCGGCCCTGCCGGGGTCGCCGGAAATCGGCTCGACTCCATGCAAGCCCGCAAGGTTCTGGCGTTCGCTTGTCGCGTGACTGGCTGGCCTGCACCTTCCGTTGCGGGGCGCGCCCCTCCCGGCAGCGTCGCGCCATCACCCATGACAACCAGCATGCGCAATTGGCGGTTAGTCAGCGTGCTCCTCGGGGTTATCTCCGCGACCTCCCAAGCGCAGCTCGCCACCTTCTCGGTGTCACCGGAGACGGTGGACGCGGGAGGGCTGTACACCGTCCGCTATGTCATGAAGGCCGGCGCGCGTGAGTTCACGAAGGGTGGTGGGGTGAGGATCGAGGTCCCGGTGGCGTACGCCGAGACCGAGTTCCTGCTCTGGAGCGCCCCACATGTGGATGCGCCGACGGCACCAGGACATGTCACCGCGACGACCAGCAGCGGGGGACGGCTCGACCTCCATATCGAAGGGCTGCTTCGCGGGATCATCCAGGCCGACTTCGCGGACGCGGTGCCACCTGGCGCCACCATCACGATCACCTGGCGCGGACAGGTGCAGGGGATCGCTGGTCAGGTGGACGGGCGCGTGCAGGCCCGCGTTCGCGCGAATGACCCGTGGACGGTGCCTGTGCGAGTTCCTCACATCACGGTGCGTCCCGCGCGCGCTGAGTATGTCGCGACGCACTATCCCTCTGACGTGGTGCGCGGTGCGCCGTTCGCCGTGACGGTCGTCGCGTTTGATCGCTACGGCAATGTGGCGAGTGACTTCGCGGGCACGTTGACCCTCGCGTCCACGGATCCAGCGGCAGTCATCCCGCGGGCGATCACCTTTCGCGCGCGCGACCGGGGACGCGTGGTGATTCCCGACGCCGTCTTCCGCACGAGCGGCTTCCAGAAAGTCACGGCGTCAGATCCGGCGAAGCGGCTGGCGTCGACGTTCAAGTACGCGATGGTCAGCGAGACGCTTCCCAACGTCCGGCATCTCTTTGGCGACACGCACTTCCATACCGGGACTGGTGCTGAGGGGGCGGGCTTTCTCGCCGTCGCGACCGTCGCGGATGTGAACACCACCGGAACGAGCACCTTCAAGGAACTCAACCTGGCGGGTGATCACCGGGCCAACTTCACGCGCGCGCCCGAGGCGTATACGTATGCGCGCGACGTGATGGGGCTCGACTTCGCGAGCACGTCGGAGCATTCGGCGCCGCTGTTGACGCCGGCGGCGTGGCGTCGGTCGCAGGACGTGTCCGACGCGTTCAACGTCCCTGGCACGTTCACGACGTTCTATGGATTCGAGTGGACGCCGGACCTCGATCACTATGTGGTGATGTACAAGAGTCGCGATGGCATGCCGATCGGGCATGACACACACCCCGACTATGCGTCGCTCACGCGCGCCCTCGATGCCCAGGGGGTCCCGGTGCTCACGATCCCGCATGTCTCGTGGCCTTTCACCCGGCATCCGCTGTGGGACGACACGACGGCGCGTCCATCCCGGCGACTCGGCGAGATCTACTCACTGTGGAACAGCCGCCACCTGGTACAGCCGGACGATGAGCCCCAGTTGTTCGAGCTCGGGGCGGACAACCCATGGTCATTCCAGTACGCGTGGAAACGCGGGCTGCGCATCGGGCTCATGGCGGCCAGCGACAACCACCTCGGCCACCCGGGCGCGAACAACACGACGATCAGTGTGCGCCACTCGGGCGGGCTCACGGGTGTCGTGGCGACGGCCAACGACCGCGAGAGTATCTGGGGCAGCTTGCATGCGCGGGCCACCTATGCGACGACAGGGACGCAGATCTACGTCGACTTTGCGGCAGACGGTCACGTGATGGGGAGTGAGTATCGCACCAACGCCGCGCCGCGTTTCACCGCGCGCGTCGCCGGCACCAATCGGCTGGCATCGGTGGAGATCGTGCGACTCGCGGGTGGCGTTTATACGACGGTGCATCGTGTGACGCCGGATGCCGAGACCACTGCCTTCACCTGGACGGACAGCACGCTCACCGGCCGCGCGATGTACTACCTTCGCGTGCGGCAGGTGGAGGAGTATCCAGGGCGACTGTACTCGCACGCGACAGCCGAGATGGCGTGGTCGAGCCCGATCTGGATCGATCGGCCGTAAGGCGTTGTCCGCACGTCGCGCGCCGGTGTGGCGCGAGCAGCATCAGTGGGCGTGCGGCTCGTCAGTCCACCGTTCGCAGGTACGCGTCGAGTCGGCTCAGTGTCTCCTGCACCTGCTGCATCGTTCGCTCCGTCCCACCCACCAGGTTGCTGCGCAGCGTCACGAGGCGGTACTCCACCAGGTTGAGGTAGAGCGGATCGCGCATGACGGCTGGCGGGTCGAGGGGCGTGGCGCTCTCGAGAAACGTGAGGTCGCGAAACTTCCCCAGGTAATACGGCCTGAGCTCTTCATTGATGGTGCGCTCGGCCAGGACAACGTTCTCCACCCGCAAGTACGCGCGGTCATACAGGTCGGTGAGCGCGGTTCGCAGGCTGTCATCCTGCACGAGGCTCAGGTCGAGGGCCTTGAGCCCTTCATATGGCGCGCGATTGAGCGTGAGCGTCGAAAGACCGTAGACGGCGCCCATCGCCACCCGCAGCGTATCGGTGTAGGGGCGATGCGACCGCAAGTGCTCCACCAGGGCGGCCAGGCGCTGCTCCCTCACCCGGAATCCCGAATCGGCCCGCGCGAGGACCGCGTAGTCGGCGCGAAGCGCGGCGCCCAGTGACGCGAGCAGGACGCGCTCGGTGTGCGCGCGGTCGCGCTGCGTGTTCCAGTTGCTCACCCACAGCGCCACCAGCACGGAGCACACGATGAGCGCGAACTCCGCGACGGCGCGTAGGAGCAACGGCGAACGGAACGCGGACGCCAGCCAGGTGCCTGGCGAGCGGGATGGCGTGGCCGTCGCGGCCATCATTTCAGGAGTACGTGTTTCCATGGTTTGTCAGCCGACGCTCCCGAACCAGCGACCCGCGATCTCGGAGGCTCCCATTGCGAGGGCGCCCCAGAAGGCCACGCGCAATGAGCCGGGCCACCAGCGCGCGCCGCCCACCATGGCGGCCACCGCACCCAACACGGCCAGCAACACCAACGCACTCGCCGGGACCAGCCATCGCAGGATCTCCACGGGCGCCAGCGCGGCAATGCTCACGGGCAGGGCCGCACCCACCGCGAACGTCGCCGCTGAGGCAAGCGCCGCCTGCACCGGTCGCGCGGCACTCGCATCCGTCATGCCAAGTTCGTCCCGCAAGTGCGCGCCGAGTGCGTCCTTCGCCATGAGCTCCGTGCTCACCTGTTCCGCGAGGGCAGGGGAGAGGCCGCGCGACACGTAGATCGCGGTGAGTTCCGCGTGCTCGGCGTCGGGATCGGTTGCGAGTTCCTTGCGCTCGCGCGCGAGGTCTGCCGCTTCGGTGTCGGCCTGCGAACTGACGGAGACATACTCGCCTGCGGCCATCGACATCGCGCCGGCCACCAGCCCGGCAATGCCAGCGAGCAGGATCGCGGCTCGGTCGGTGCCGGCGGCCGCGACCCCCACGACGAGGCTCGCCGTGGAGATGAGCCCGTCGTTCGCACCGAGCACGGCGGCGCGCAGCCAGCCGATGTGGGTCGTGCGGTGCCGTTCACTGTGGCGCATGGAATGCCTCAGGGCGTGTGCGACGAACGGGGGCCAATGTACACCCGGGCTGCCGCGGTTCACGAGTGCGCACTGCACCACTCCCGCGTTGCCGCTCGCGGGTCGATCGCGCAATTTCACGCGTCACCGCTCACCGATCGATCATGCTCCGAACGTACGCCGCTGCGGCCACCTTCCTCGCACTCACCTCAACCCTGGGCGCGCAATCCCCCGTCGCGACCATCGGCACCGAGCAGTTCATGCTCACGTCGCGTGGCAACGGGGTCGAGTACCGCATCGACGTGTGGCTCCCCGCGGGGCTCGACACGATGACGGTGCGTCCGCCGATCTTCGTCGTCACCGATGGGAACCTCGCCTTCCACACGGCACACGAGATCAATGCCATGCTGGGCATCTCCGGTGAGGCGTCGCCGCTGATCATCGTCGGGGTCTCGTATCCGGAGAAGGACGGCCGCGGGTACACCCCCATTTATGCGGCGAGCCGCACGCGCGACTACACCCCGACAAACATCGCGTCCTGGCCGGGGGGTGGCGGCAGCGCAGCGTTTGTCGCCTTCCTGCGCGATGAGCTGATCCCGTTCGTGGAGGGACGGTATCGCGCCGACTCCACGCAGCGAGGGCTGGGTGGTCACTCGCTCGGCGGCCTGTTTGCGACGTATGTCCTCCTGCAACACCCGGGGATCTTCAGCCGGTACTGGATTGGCTCACCGTCCCTCTGGTGGGATGCGCCGCTGGCCTTCACCTGGGTCGGGCAGGCGAAGCAGGCATCGACCAAGCCCCACGGGCGGGTGTACCTCACCGTCGGTGGCGACGAGAGCGACGTCATGGTCCCCCCGATGCGCCGCATGGCGGCGGAGCTCAAGCGCGCATTTCCGGCGCTCCGCGTCGGGTCCCAGGTCTTCCCCGACGAAAGCCACGGATCCGTCGTCGGGCCGTCGCTCAGCCGAGCCATGCGATTCCTCTATGGTGACTTCGGGCGTCCCACGATTCCCATCTCGCCGGCCACGCGCGCAGAGTTCACGGGCGACTGGACGGCCGCCGGGTTCACGGTGCACCTCCGACCGTCTCCCACCGGGTTGCAGATGTCGTTCGTCTACGGCGGGAACAAGCTGGTCGACGAGATGTTCGCGGCCTCACGCGACACTCTCTTCACGCGGAAGACGGGGGCAACCCAGTGGGTGGCCGTTCGCGACGCGAAGGGGAAGATCACCGCGCTCCGGGGAACGCTCCTCGGCGCCACCCAGGAGTACACCCGCGCCGCAAAGCGATGAACGCACTTCCATATAGACGCGGGCGGCCGGTCGACGGAGATCCCGGCCGCAGCGGTCGCCACGAGCAATCCAGCGGCCTGCCCGTGGCGTAGTCACGCGTCCATGGTCGAGGAGACCGGTCGTGCCCGCGCCCGTCGAAGTCGTGCAGAGCATCTACGCCGCGTTCCAGCGTGGCGACGTCGATACCATCATGGCGGCCCTCGCTGACGATGTCGCGTGGGAGTCCTGGTCGGACAACTCCGCGCAGGTTGCCGGCGTCCCGTGGCTCAAGGGCGGCGTTGGTCGCGCGGCGGTCGCGGACTTCTTCCGAGTCCTAGGCCAGATGACGATCCACGAGGTCCAGGTCCTCGATTTCCTCGCCAGTGGCCGTCAGGTCGCGGTCGAGTTCGTGATCGACGTGACGACGAGCACCGGGGCGCGCTACCGCGACGAGGAACTGCACCTCTGGACCCTCAACGCGGCCGGTCAGGTGACGCGCATGCGTCACTACGCGGACACCGCAAAGCACATCAAGGCGGCCGGTCGCACGGCATGACCCTCGGCCGTCGGCCTGGCCGATCGCGCCCCCTTGCCCCCAGGGCGGTCCTCACCCCTCCCAGGGCTCGTTGCCCGGGCCCGGTACCGGCGCCATGATATGGTGGTCCGGCCTGCTTACGCCCGTCGTCCCTGCCGCGGCGCGCAGGCAGCGTCCCCCATCACTGCCGACGGCCATCGGATCGACCGTCCCACGGGAGCCTTTCGTGCGCTTCACACGTCTCTTCCTCGGCATGGCGGCCCTCGCCGCCAGCGCCATCGAGGCCCAGCAATCGTCCCGCACGCAGCCGGTGACCGGCCTGCGCGACAACGGCAC
>JAEUJK010000602.1 GCA_016794735.1 Gemmatimonadota bacterium
GACATGACGGGCGGGTGGGCACGCGGAGGGGCCAACGCTCGGGTTCGATACCCGGCGGCCGTGGGAAAGATCACCCGAACCTCGCCCCGGCAGTAGTCGGAAGGGAATCTTTGGGGGTGGTGCTGCGTTCGTACGGTGTCCAACAGAGGGGGGAGGATCCATGAACCAGGCTGCTGACGTCGCCTTGCTGGGTGGGGGATGTTTCTGGTGCCTCGAGGCCGTGTACCAGGAGCTGCAGGGGGTGACGGGTGTCGTTTCGGGGTACGCGGGCGGCCACGTGCCGCATCCCACGTACGAGGCCGTCTGCGGCAAGGAGACCGGACACGCCGAGGTGGTTCGGGTGACGTTCGACCCCGCGGTGATCACCTACCGCGAGATCCTCGAGGTCTTCTTTGCGACGCACGATCCCACGACGAAGGATCGCCAGGGGAACGATGTCGGCCCGCAGTACCGGTCCGTCATCTTCACGATGGACGCGTCCCAGGAAGAGACCGCGCGCTCGGTGATCGCCGCGCTCGAGGCCGCGGAGTTGTTCGATGCCCCCATCGTCACCGAGGTGGCGCCGGCGCCGGTGTTTTATCCCGCCGAGGACTACCACCAGAACTACTACCGCCTCCACGGCGCGCAGCCGTACTGCGCGTTCGTGATCTCCCCCAAGCTGGCCAAGTTCCGAAAGCAGTTCGCGTCGCGTCGCCGCGTCGCCGGCGATCAGGGCACGCGCGGATAGCGGTTGTTGTGCACCGTGTAGTGTGACGGCCTGCCGTTGGGGCCCATCACGAAGGTGAAGGCCTCACCCAGCGTTTCATCCGCCCGAATGCGGCGGAACGTGTGCTCGCCGACCTTGCGCAGGCGGGTGAGGCTGCGGACGGGGTCGGTGGACGGGAGTCGCATCAGGGCGAGCCCGCCTTCCCAGCGCAGGGCCACCGACTCGCCGCCAAACGACGACTCGTAGCGGCCGAGGTACGGGTCGATGGTCGCGTCTGCCGGGCGGGTGCGCCCAGAGTCGCGCACCGCGGCCCGGATGGCTGGCGACACGATGTCGAACATGCGCTGCGCGAACTGGCTCGCGTTGACCCCGTTGGCGTTCGACATGAACACCGTGGCCACCTGTTCCTCCGGACGCAGGAGCAGTTGCGTCTGGAAGCCCGGGCATGAGCCGCCATGCCCGGTGAAGGTCTTGTTGTCACTGCGCCAGACGGAGAAGCCGAGGCCGTAGGTCGTGGTGAAGTCGGGGTCGGTCCAGTGCACGCGCTGCATCTCGCGCAGCGTGTTGGCGCCGAGGATGGGGTCCTTCGGGTTGCGCAGCGCGCGGAACTGCCATGCGGCGAAGGTCGCCAGGTCCTCGACCGTCGAGGCGTAGCCGGCGGCCGGTGCGATCCCACGGACCTCGAAGAACGGGAGCGGGGTCCGTCCGCCGTCGCGTGGGATCGCGCTGTAGCCGGTGGCGAGGCGCTTGCCGCGTTCCCCCGCCGGCATTTCCGGTGTGGTGCTCATCAGGCCTAACGGGTTGATGATCCGCTGGCGCACGTAGTCCGCGTACGGCATCCCGCTGGTGGCGGCGACAATCTCGCCGGCGAGGGTGAGGCCGAGGTTGCTGTACTGGAAGTACGTGTCGGCGGGATACAGGGTCTCCTGTTTGGAGAGGCCGTCGATCACTTGCTGTCGCGTGGGGAACGCAAAGTCCGGGGCGCTCCAGTAGGCGTGGTCCGATTCGCGCGGCAGCCCTGACGAATGCGTGAGGATGCCGGCGACCGTGACCTCGCCGCTCTCGGGGTTCGAGGACTTCACGCGATACCACGGCAGGTGCTTGGAGACAGGGTCGTCGAGGCGCAGGCGGGTCGCGTCGCGTTGCTGCATCACGCCAATGCTCGTGAAGAGCTTCGAGATCGAGCAGATCGAGTAGATGGTGCTGGCAGTCGCAGGTGCACGGCGCGCGACATCGGCGAATCCGTAGCCCCCTTTCCACAGCACCGCCTGGTCGTAGACCACCGCGCCGGAGACACCCGGGATCTGCTCGTAGCCACGTTGCCCGTCCATCCAGGCTTCGAGCATCGCGATCGCTTCTCGCACGCGCGGGTGTGTGCTGATGTCCTGCGCGGGCAGGTCAGGCGTGCTCGTGCACAGGGCGAGGGCCGCGAGAACGGTGGCTCGGCGCATGCGGGGCTCCATGGGGGTCACGCGAGAATATCCGGCGCTTCAGGCGCGACGGCAAACGCCGCGCCTTGCGGGGTCGGCGACGCGCACGTTGGTTAGCCCCATTCGTTCAGGAAATCCCATGCGTCGATTGCTGCTTGGCCTGTGCGTCGCGTCGGTCGCGTCTGCCCAGGAAGTCCTCGTGGTTCGCGGGGCCACCGTCCACACCGCGGCGGGTGACCCGCTGCCCAACGCGACGATCGTCGTCCGCGACGGCAAGATCCTCGCGGTCGGGGCGAACGTCGCGGTGCCCGCGGGGGCGCGCGTCATCGATGCGACCGGCAAGGTGATCATCCCGGGGATGATCGATGAACACTCGCACATCGGGGCGTTGCCCACCGACCTCAACGATCGCCCGATGATCATCGGGCCGCAGCACCGGTTCCTCGACGCACTCGACCTCGACGACCCCGCATGGAAGGAAGCGGTGCAGGGTGGCGTGACCACCGTGACCACCGGCCCGGGCAGCGGCGAAAACGTCAGCGGGATGGCCGTCATCATCAAGACGTTCGGCGCCGACCGCGACAAGCGGATCGTGAAGGAAAAGGGCGGGATGAAGTTCGCGATGGGCCCCAAGCGGCAGGACGCGTATCCCTCCACCGCGATGGGTGTCGCCGCCAACCTGCGGCAATACCTGATTCGCACGCAGGAGTACATGGCGACGTGGAAGCGCTGGGAGGATGGCGGCCGCCAGGGCCCCGCGCCCGCGCGCGACCTCGGCTACGAGGCGATGAGCGAGGTCCTCACGAAGAAGGTGCGCGTCCGCACGCACGTCCACAGCGCCACCGACGTGATGACCATCCTCCGGCTCAAGGACGAGTTCGGCTTCGACCTCACGCTGCACCACTCCACCGAGGCCTACAAGGTCGCAGCAGAAGTTGCCAAGCGCGGCGTGAGCGCCGTCGTGCTGCCCCTCGGTCCGCGGATCGGGGTGACGGAAGAAGCGATGCGCGGACCGTACGAGTTGTGGAAGGCGGGGGTGAAGATCGCCATGCACACTGACCACCCGGTGATCAACCAGAAGTGGCTGCGGCTCTGTGCTGCGCTCGCCATGCGATACGGCCTTCCCGAAGCCGAGGCCCTCAAGGCCATCACGATCAACGTCGCGGAGATTTCCGGCGTCGCGGACCGCGTGGGCAGCATCGTGGTGGGGAAGGACGCCGACTTCGTGGTCATGAACGGTCCATGGTACGAACCGAAGTCCCGTGTGGAGATGGTCGTGGGTGATGGACAGGTCGTGTACGACCGTGCCACGGAGGAACGCCGATGATTCGCCTCACTC
>JAEUJK010000694.1 GCA_016794735.1 Gemmatimonadota bacterium
TCCACGTCGACGACGCGTTCACAAGCGGTCAGCAGGACGAGCGCCGGGAGGAGATATCGGGACATCGTCGTCTCCCCTAGAACTTGAAGGTGTACGAGATGCTCGGCACGATGCCGAACACCGAGAACTGCACGGCCTCGGTGCGGATGGGGTCGGCCACGGCCTGGCGAAACGACATGCTCTGCGCGTTGAAACGGTTGTACGCGTTGAAGACGCCGAACTGCAGCTCGCTGCGACGACCGGACCGCGTGAGGCTCAGGTCCAGCCGGTGGTACATGGGCAGTCGCGCGCTGTTGCGTGGCCCGTACTCGGGAATCACGTAGCCATCGACCACATACCGGGACACCGGGTAGGTCGCCGGCAGCCCGCTCGCGAGGGTGAAGGTGCTGCCGAGGGTCCATCGCTTCCACACCGGACGCACGGCGACGATCGCGAGGTCATGCAACTTGTCGGTAGGGGCGCGGAACCACGCCCCGTCGTTGATGCCGGCGTCCTCGCCGGCGCGGAAGCGTGTCTCCGCGCGGCTCAGCGTGTACGAGATCCAGCCCGTGAGGTCGCCCACCTGCTTGCGCAGGAAGACCTCGAGGCCATACGAGCGGCCAATCCCCTGGAGCAGCGAGGTCTCGACCTGCGGGTTGAGGATGACGTCCGACCCCTCGACGAAATCCAGCACGTTGTACGACCGCTTCGCGTAGGACTCGACCGAGAACTCGTATCCACCATCACGGAGCGTCGACTGGTAGCCGAGCGCGACCTGGTCGGCGCGCTGCGGCTTGGTGTACGGGCCCATCGGCTCCCACACGTCCAGGGGCGTCGGGGCATTGGTCCTCGTCGCCAGGAGCAGGTACTGCCGCGTGCGCGCATAACTCGCCTTGAGTGAGCTGGTCGGCGTGAGCCCGAAGCGCATGGAGACGCGTGGCTCCCATCCACCGGCATCGGCAATGATCCCCGACTCCTGGCGCGTGCTGTCGATCGGGAGCGACGGCTCGTAGCGGTGCAGCGCGTCGTTCCACACCACGGGGCGTCCGCCCGGGTACTGGTATGTGGTGCCCGGGCCGACGCGGGCGAAGTACGAGTATCGCGATCCGTAGTGCAACGTGACGCGGGGCCCGAGGTCGACGACGTGGCCGATGTACGCCGCGCCGGACAAGCCGCGCCGCGTGGTGACGCGCACCGGCGACACCGCGGCCGTATCGCGTGGGACGAGGTCACCCGGGCGGATCCCCTGCGCCGCGCCCTCGATGCCAAACTCCAGGATGTTGCGCTCGGAGAAGTGATACGACTCCTCGAGCCGGAGTTCCTGGCTGGTTATGCGCGACGTCCAGTCGACGCGCGAGTCGAGGAAGGCGAAGCCGAGCAGGTAGTCGTAGCTCCCCACCGTGTACGAGGCCTTGGAGAAGAGCCGGCTGCGGAAGATCTGGTTCCATCGCAGCGTGCCGGAGACGTTGCCCCAGCCGGCGGCGAAGTCCTTGGACGGGCTCAGCAGGTCGCGCCCGGCATACGCCGACGCCATGAGCGTGCCGGTCGTGCCTAACGGGATGTTCGCCTTCGCGTTGAGGTCGTAGAAGTACGCCCGGGTGTCGCGCACCGAGGTGTCGGGCGCGAAGTTCAGGAAGAGGTCGGCGTAGGAACGGCGCGCCGCCACCAGGAACGATCCGCGCGTCCCGCGCAGCGGCCCTTCGAGCAGCAGGCGGCTGGACAACAGGCCGATCGACGCCGTGCCACCGAACTCCTTCGCATTCCCCTCGCGCTGCCGGGCATCGAGGACCGACGAGAGGCGTCCGCCGAACCGCGGCGGGATCGCGCCCTTGTGCAGCGTCATGTCGGCGACGGCGTCCGCATTGAACACGGAGAGGAAGCCCAGGACGTGCGCCGGGTTGTAGATCGTGGCCTCATCGAGGAGGATGAGGTTCTGGTCGCTGGTGCCGCCGCGCACGCTGAACGCGGTGGAGAAGTCGCTGGACCGGGACACCCCCGGGAGCAAGGTGATGCTGCGCAGGGGATCGACTTCCCCCAACGCGGCCGGTGCCTGACGAATGGTCTGCAGGTCGAGCCGGGCCACGCTCATCTCGGCCGTGGTCGGGTCCACGTCCGACTTCTGCTCCTCGGCGGCCACCTCCACCCGCTGCAGCTGAACGACGCGCGCCACGAGGAGGAAATCCGCCGTCGTCGGGGCCGTGAGGTTGATCGTCGTGTCGAGCGGGGCAAAGCCCAGGGCGCGCACACGAATGCGGTGCGGGCCAGGCGTGAGGTTCAGGAAGTAGAAGCCATCGGTGTTGCTCTGGCCGCGGGCACTGTCCCCATCGGCGGCGAGGATGGCGTAGCGCACGACTTCGCGACTCTCGGCATGACGGATGTAGCCGGACAGCTGCACCCGCTGGGGCGGGGACTGGGCGACACCGGGCGAGGCGAGGAGACCGAAGACCGTAGCAAGCAGCGGCGCGTGGCGCCGGAACGACAGCGTCATGAGACAATGAGCAAGAGGACCAGCGGCGGCTACACCATCGCGGGCGCGAAAGTGCCCTGGCGATGGAGGTCAGGCGCGTGTGCTGCGATAACGACGCGCTGCACCACGCAGGAACCAGCGCGGGATGTAACGCAGGAGTAACACGATCAACTGCCAGCGCCGCCCCGGGACCACCACCGTTGGTGATCCGCGATCCGTGGCCCGCAATGAGGTCGCGACCACCTCGGCGGCCGACATCCAGAGCCAGGGCGGGAT
>JAEUJK010000707.1 GCA_016794735.1 Gemmatimonadota bacterium
CGCCTCGGCGGGCAGCACGGCCAACACCGCACGGATCTTGGCCGGGTATTCCTCGCCGAGGTAATAGCGCGATCGCTCGATGAACTTGGCGCCCAGCGTGAGGGACTCGCTCACGGGCGGAGCCGGTGCATCATGCGCGGGAAGGCGATGCACTCGCGGATGTGCGGCGTACCGGCAATCCACGCCACCGTCCGCTCCAGCCCGAGCCCAAAGCCGGAATGCACAAAGGTGCCGTACTTGCGGAGGTCGAGGTACCACCCGTACGCGTCGACGGGCAGCCCCTCGTGATGGATACGCGCCAGCAGCTTGTCGTGGTCGTCCTCGCGCTGGGACCCGCCGATGATCTCGCCGTATCCCTCGGGCGCGAGGCAATCCGCGCACAGCACCGTGCGCGGATCCGCCGGGTTCTCCTTCATGTAGAACGCCTTCGCTTCCTTCGGGTAGTTGCAGACGAAGATGGGGGTTTCGTAGTCCGCCACGAGCAACGTCTCGTCCTCGGCGCCGAGGTCGTCGCCCCAGGTGATTGCACTCCCCTTGGCCTGCAGCGTGGCCACCGCCGCGCCGTAGTCGATGCGCGGGAAGGGACCGCGGATCTTTTCCAGCGGCGCCGTGTCGCGCTCGAGTTCCTTCAGCTCGGCCCGGCGGTTCGCCAGCACACGCTGGACGATGTGGACGAGCATGTCTTCCTGCAGCTGCAGCGAATCGTTGATGTCGTAGAACGCCATTTCCGGCTCCATCATCCAGAACTCGGTGAGGTGCCGGCGCGTCTTGGACTTCTCCGCACGGAAGGTCGGCCCGAACGTGTAGATGCAGCCGAGGGCCGCCGCGGCCGCCTCGCCGTAGAGCTGGCCGGTCTGGGCCAGGTAGGCGTTCCCCTCGTCGAAGTACTCGGTGGAGAAGAGCCCCGACCGCTCCCCGATCGCGGCCGTCAGGATCGGCGTGTCGACGTGGATAAAGCCGCGATTGCCGTAGAACTCGTGGATCGCATTGATGATCTCGTGCCGAACCTTCATGAGGGCGACCTGCCGTGGCGACCTCAGCCACAGGTGCCGGTGGTCCAGCAGGAAGTCGATCCCGTGCTCCTTGGGCTGGATCGGGTAGTCGAGCGGGCTGGTGCCCAGCACGGTCACGTCAGTGACCCCGAGTTCGTAGCCCCCGGGGGCGCGGGGTTCGGCGCGCACCTCGCCCGTGACCGCCACACAGGTCTCGAGCGTCAATGTGGCGAAGCGCTCCCAGACCTCGGGGGCGAGCTGGTTCTTGACGAGGACACACTGCAGGAGACCGGTCCCGTCACGCATCACGATGAAGGCGATCTTCCCGGACGACCGCAGGTGAGCACACCAGCCACGCACGGTGACCGGTTGCCCGACGAACGTTGGTAGACCTGCGATGGTGGCGTAGGTTGTTGACACGTCTGGCGCGAGGTAGAAGGACGGCAGGAAACGCGAAAGGTATGCACCCCACAGGAAGGGCGGCAACACGAATGAACCACACGGCGCACGACCGCACATGACGCTCCGGATACGCCTGGCGCTCGGCATTGCCGCGATCGCCCTTGTGATGGGAGTGCCGCTGACCCTCGCCCTTCGTTCCGTGCAGCAGCTGCGCGCGGACACCGAGCGGCTGAGCAACGTGGAATTCCGCGCCGCCGTCTTCCTGGGCCGGGCCCGCACCTCCATCCAGGAGGTCAACCAGACCCGGAACTTCATCTCGCTCTTCCCCACGGCGCAGACCGAGGCCCAGTTCCGCACCCGGCTCGACACGCTCAACGCCCACGTCGACTCGCTCGGTGCCCTGACGACGGCGGCGACCCTGCCACGCATGCGGACGGCGCTCCGGATCGTGGCCGATGAGGCCAACGCCGCGATGCGCCTGGCCGCCTCGGGGCGCACCGCGCTGGCCGACTCCATCGTCGACCGCGAGGTCGCCCCTGCCCTCGTCGAGGTGGAACGGATCCTGGCCCTCACCGAGCAGGCGCTGCAGGAGCAAACGCGGGAACGCGTGGGGGCCATCGCGCAACAGACGCAGGCCGCACGTCGCTCCGCCCTCTTCCTTGTGGCCGCCGCCGGCGTGCTGGCCGTGCTGATCGGCCTCTGGCTCACGCAGTCCATCTCGGGCCCGATCGACGAACTCGATGCCGGGATGCGCGCCGTGTCGGGTGGCGACTTCGGGCACCCGTTAGGCATCGCCGCCTCACGCCGCGACGAGTTCGGCCGGCTCGCGGCCTCCTACAATTCCATGGCCATGCAGTTGCGCGAACTCGACCGGCTCAAGGCCGAGTTCGTCTCGGTGGCGTCGCACGAACTCAAGACACCGATCAACGTCATCACGGGGTACCTGCAGCTCCTCAAGGAGAACGTCTACGGGCCGCTGACCGAGCGGCAGACCGAGGTGGTCGACACACTCGCGGCCCAGGGCAAGGCGCTGGGGCGCCTCGTGCGCGGGCTGCTGGACGTGTCGCGCTTCGAGGCTGGCGGCGGGCGCATCGACCCGCGCCCGATTCCCCTTCCCGCCTTCCTCGGGGACCTCGAACGCACCTTCCGTGTACTGGCCATCCAGCGCGAGGTGAGCTTCGAGGTCAGCCGCGAGGGCGAACTCCCCGCCGAGGTAACCTGGGACCCCGAGCAGATCAACGAAGTGCTCGGCAACCTGCTCTCCAACGCGTTCAAGTTCACGCCGCGTGGTGGTTCCGTCCGGTTGCTGGTCCAGGCCGGTGCCGACGCGGTCCAACTCACGGTTGCCGATACCGGCGCCGGCATTCCCGCGGCGCAATTGCCGTACGTGTTCGAGAAGTTCTATACCGCCGACAACCAGACCACGGGCCTCAAGGGCACGGGGCTGGGGCTGGCGATCGCCAAGGGCATCGCCATGGCGCACGGTGGCGGGATCACCGTGCAGAGCGCCGTGGGCGTCGGCACCTCGTTCACGATTCACCTCCCCGTTCGCGCCACCGCCGGCCGACTCCCCACCGGCCGCCCGGCTGAACAGAGCCTCTCATGAAGTCCCTCGCCCCGTTCCTCCTGCTGTGCGCCGCGTGTCGTGCCGCCCCGACACCGGAGCCTGTGCCCGGCCCGACCCCTGCGCCCGCGCCGGTCGCCGTCGCGCCAGCGACCTTGTCCGACTGGCCCATCACGCTCGCCAACGCCGCCAAGGCGGCGGAAGCCGGCGAGTATGAGCGCGCCGACCGCCTGCTGATCACCCACGGCTTGCAGCACGCCGGTTCACCCGAGGCCCTGGATGCCGCGCTCTGGCGTGCGGTCCTCGCCGCCGACCCGCTCAACCCGCGCTTTCAGTACAGCGAACGCCTCGGACTCCTCGACGCCGCGGTGGCCGCCGGCGTCCACGGTCCGCGCGCCACGGAGGCCCGCGTGCTCCGGCGCCTGATCGAGGTCGCGGATTCCATGTCGGCCGTATTGGGCACGATCCGCTCCAACTCGGAACAGCGCGTCCGCGCGCGCGAAGAGGAGATTCGCAAGCTCACCGACGAGCTGGATCGCACCACGGCCGAGCTGGAGCGCATCAAGAAGCGCCTGGGGCCCCGCCCGCCCGTCGAGCGACCCTGAGTCATGAAGTGCCGCCGCCGCACTGACACACCGCGGCGGCGGCAGGGCGGCTAACACGCAGCAGCCGCCACAGAGGCTAACGCGTGCGGCCCGCGTGATCGTGATGGCCACTCGACGCGTCGAGGATGTCGCGCACCGCGCGCAACACGGCCTCGCGGGTCGCCGGCTTCGGCAGGAAGGCCAGCCCCTGCGTCATGACCGTGTCGTCGTCCGAGTATCCGCTCGTGTACAACACGCGCAGCCCCGGATGCGACGCCCGCAACGTCTCGGCCAACTCCCGCCCGTTCGCCCCCGGCATCTCCAGGTCGGTGAGCAACAGCTGGATGGGCGTCTCGGATCGCGCGACCGCGGCGATCGCTTCGGCGGCATTCGACGCCGTCGTCACGCGGTACCCCACGGAGGACAACATCCGCTCCAGCGCCGTCCGCACCGAGCCCTCGTCCTCGACGAGCAGCACGTGCTCCGTCCCTCCACGCACGCCGGCGCCATCGCCATCGGATTCGCCGCGCACGTCGCCGCCCACCGTCACGGGAAAGTAGAGCGCGAGATGGGCGCCACCGGACGTGTCCATGATGCGCACCGATCCACCCACCTGCCGCACCACACCGAAGACAACGGCCAACCCCAGGCCCGTGCCCGATCCGCGCGCCTTCGTGGTGAAGAAGGGATCGAACACGCGGTCGCGAATCGCCTCGGGGATCCCGGGACCGGTGTCTACGGCATCGAGCACCACCCACCGTCCCGTGCCCCGCTCGGCGTCGTCGTTCCCGCCCGGGCCCTCGGTCGTGACGCGCGTGGATAGCGTGAACCGACCGCCCCCGGGCATTGCATCGCGTGCGTTGGTCGCCAAGTTCATCACCGCCTGCTCCAGTTGCGACGGATCGATCATTGTCCAGACGCCGTGGTCGCCGATGTAGGTGGCCACATGGACCTGTTCACCCAGCAACCGGCTGACCATCGGACGCAGGGCCTTGATGACCAGCCCGACGTTCTGCGGCGTGGGAGCGTTCACCTGCCGGCGACTGAAGACGAGGATCTGGCGCGTGAGGTCCGCGGCCCGCTTCGCGGCGCCCAGGATCTGCTCGATGTCACTCGCGGCCTCGGCGTCCGCGCCGAACCGCTCGCGCAACAACCCCGCAAACCCCACAATCGAGGCGAGGTAGTTGTTGAAGTCGTGGGCGATACCGGCGGCAAATGACCCCAGGGACTCCAGTCGCTGGCGATGCCGCTCTTCCTCGCGGGATTCATCGAGCGCACGCTCGGCCGCGCGGCGCGCCGTGACGTCGACCACCACGTGGAGGACGGCGGCACCTGCTGCCTGGTGGTAGGGCGCCGAGAGCACCTGCCCTTCCACGACCCGCCCATCGGCCGTCACGAACGACCAGTATCCGTCGTCGCGCGCTTCGCCCGTTCCGGTCCGCATCCGTTCGATGAACCGCGCACCTTCCCCCGGTGGCAGCAGCTGGGTCACGTCCATGCCAACGAGGGCGTCGCGATCACGACCGAAGGTCGTCGCCGACGCCTGGTTGGCGATCAGGATGCGCTGTGTGGCGAGGTCCCACCCGAACACGGGAACAGGATTGGAATCAAAGAGGAAGCGATAGCGCGAGGCACTGTCTTCCAGGGCGCGACTGCGTTCCTCCACACGGTCCGCCATCGCATTGAACGCGTGCGCCAACGAACCGATCTCGCCCGGCCCCGCCGTGGCGGAGCGGCGCCCGGTGTCGCCGGCAGCGATGGCCATGGCATCCCGGGTGAGCGACTCGACCGGTGTCACCACCTGGTTGACGAGCAGGTTCCCAACGAGCAGCAGCACCAGCGCCGCAGCGATCGTCACCGCCAGGTCCTGGCGGAACTGCCGCCGGACGACGTCGAGCGTCTCGGAGATCGGAATCCCCACGTACACGATCCATTGGGATCCGGCGAGCGTCTCGAATGCCACCATGCGGCGCGTGCCGTCGGCGGAGAGTGTCGTGTCCACTCCTGAGGGAATGGCCCGATTGGACGCAAACCCCTCCGTGCCCGCCAGGGACCGGCCGATCCACTCGCGACGGTCCAGCGAGCGATACTGCACACGCCCGGTGGAGTCCACCAGCGTGACGACCGATCCGGGTGGCAGGCGATCGACGCCGAGGATGCGATCCAGCGAATCCGCGAACCAGGTCGCGCCCACGAGGGCGCGCACGGCGCCCGTGGTGGGGTCGAGGATCGGCGCGGCGAAGGAGAGGATCAGGCGGCCGGGGGTCGTCCGCGACTCCAGCACGTCGCCCACCGTGAACCGCTGCAGTCGCAACGCATCCTGGAAGTACCGACGATCCGCGATGCTCCCCACCCTCGCGTTGGGTTGGCGCGCCGCACTACCGATCCGCTGCCCGCGTGTGTCGCTGATCCAGAGGTCTGCATAACGAGGTGTCGCCGCGACGATGAGCTGGGCGAGGCGCCCGTCGACGGCTGCTCGCGGCTGGTCGAGGTCGATGAGCCGGCTCAGCGCATCCAGCAGGATCCGGGTGTCATCGAACTGCGAACCGAGCGCCAGTGCCACCTGCACCACCCGCGCCCTTGCCTGCTCCTCGAGCCGCCGGATCTCGAAGGTCCGTCGCTCGAGCTGCCGGGCAAAGGCCAGCCCGGTCAGCGGCGCGATGATGGCCACGACGATCAGGACCAGTCGACCACGCAGTGTGAGCCTACGGAGGGGAAACCAGGACACGCTCGCAGGGTTGGGGACCGGGGGACGCGCAGACTCTGCGGCCCGTCAGGGGTGAACGCAATACGGCGGCCCCCACCTTGGAAGGAATCAACCGACGCGGAACAACTCCAGGGCACGCGGGAAGCGCTGCCGCAGTGCGTCACGCAACGGTCGGTGGTCCGGCGCGGCGAGGTCGGGGTCGCGATCCATCAAGGCTGACGCCGCCTCACGGGCCGCGATGTTGAGCGCCTCGTCTTCCACGGGATCCGCGATCCGGAAGGTCGCCGTCCCGCTCTGCTGCGCGCCGAGCAGGTCTCCCATGCCGCGCAACCGCAGGTCGGCACGCGCGAGCGCAAACCCATCCTCGGTCGAGGCGAACAGCTTGAGTCGCTGGTACGCATCCGCACCAACGCCGCCCAGCAGGATGCAGAACGACTCCTCCGCCCCGCGCCCGACGCGCCCACGCAGCTGGTGCAGCTGCGAGAGCCCGAATCGCTCGGGGTGCTCGACGATCATCACGGTCGCGTTCGGCACGTCGATCCCCACTTCGATGACAGTCGTCGCCACGAGCACGTCGATCGCACCGGCACGGAACCGTCGCATGATCTCGTCGCGCTCCGCCCCGGGCAGCCGGCCGTGCAGCAACGCCACACGCAGGCCGTGCAGCGCGCCACCTTCGCCAGACAGCTGCGCGTGCATGGTCGTGGCCGCCTTGAGGTCCGTCTTTTCCGATTCCTCGATAACGGGATACACGATGTACGCCTGGCGCCCCTGGCCGACCTGCGAGACGACAAACGCCATGACCTTGTCGCGCGCGCTCTCCGGCCGCACCGCCGTCGTCACCGGCTGCCGCCCCGGGGGCCGCTCATCGAGCGTGCTCACGTCCAGGTCGCCATACATCGTGAGCGCGAGGGACCGTGGGATCGGCGTCGCCGACATCAGCAGCACATCGGGCGCTTCTCCCTTGGCGCTCAACGCGGCGCGTTGCTCCACCCCAAAGCGATGTTGCTCATCAATGATCGCCAAGCCCAGTCGCCCGAAGGTCGTCTTCTCCGTGACGAGTGCGTGGGTTCCCACGGCGAGCACGGGGTCGGTCGTGCGCAGCAATGCATCGGCGGCGCGCCGTTCCGCCGCCCCCAGGGCCCCGAGGACGAGCACGGGCTCGATGCCCAGCGGGGCCAGCAACGCGCCCATGGATCGCGCATGTTGCTCGGCGAGCAGCTCCGTCGGCGCCATCACGGCGACCTGGAAGCCGTTCTCCATCGCGAGCAATGCGGCAAACAACCCGACGATCGTCTTGCCGCTGCCGACGTCACCCTGCAGCAGCCGGTGCATGCGTCGCGCCGATCCCATGTCGGCGGTGATCTCGCGGATCACGCGCTTCTGCGCCCCGGTCAACGTGTAGGGCAGCTGGTCGGCGAGTCGTCGCGTGAGTGTTCCCTTCACCTCGAAGGCGTGGCCGGCACGCGGACGTCGCGCGATGGCGTTGGCGCGCCGATGCAGCACGTGCACGCTGAACAGCTCGTCGAAGGCCAGGCGATCCCGTGCACGCCGCGCATCGGCGACGCTCGTCGGTCGGTGGACCGCCCGCAACGCCTCCACCAGCGTGGGCAGCCCTGCGGGACGCTCGACATCCTTCGGGATGTAGTCGTCCACGAGGCCCAGCAACGCGTCCAGGTGCTGCTCGATGATCGCGCGCAACTGGCGCACCGTGAGCCCCTCGGTGACGGCATACACCGAGAGCACCTTCCCGGCGCCATTGTCGGCGTCCTCCGCCCCGCCCTCGCCGCCAAGGTTGACATATTCGCGCGGCTGCAGCTGTCGCCCGTGGTAGAACTTGCACGGGCCACTCAGCAGCAGCAGGTCCCCCTTGTCGATGGAGCGATCGAGGAACGGCTGCCCCGGCCACGACACCTCGATCATCCCGGACGCGTCCTGAACGACCGCCTGGAAGATCCGCAGCCCCTTGCGCGTCGGCAGCACTCCTTTGGAGATCACGCGACCGAGGATCACCACATCCATTCCCGGGGAGACATCCACGATGCGCGTCACCGTGGACGCGTCCTCGTATCGGTGCGGGATGTGGTACAGCAGGTCGCCGGCCGTCCGGAGGTTGAGCCGCTTGAGCAGGTCCGCGCGTCGCTCGCCAACACCCTTGAGGAATTGGATGGGCATGTCGAGGCTGATGCGCCCCTTCGCCGCGGGCCGTGCGTCGCGTGGACTCACCGGATCACGCGCGGCTCAGGCGACGCGAGCCCCGGGTCGAGCCGGGGAACGACGCGAACGATGTGCAGCGTCCAAAGCTCCGCATGAGTCGTTGCCGTCTGCCGTCTGCCGTCTCGTACCCTATTCCTCCAACAACTCACGCGCAAACGCGGCCGCGTCGAACGCCTCGAGGTCCTCGGCCTGCTCACCGACGCCAAGGAACTTCACCGGCACGTTGATGGCCTCGTGCACGGCCACCACAATCCCGCCACGGGCTGTTCCGTCGAGTTTGGTGACCACGAGCCCGGTGACCGGAACCGCGGCCGCGAACGTCTTGGCCTGCTGCACGGCGTTTTGCCCGATCGTGCCGTCCAGCACGAGCAAGGTCTCGTGCGGCGCGTCCGGCATGCGACGCTTGATCACGCGGACGACCTTCTTGAGTTCGTCCATCAGGGCATCACTCGTGTGCAACCGGCCTGCCGTATCGACGATGAGGACGTCGGCCCCACGACTGATCGCTGCCTCGAGCCCGTCAAAGGCCACCGCAGCCGGATCGCCACCAGCCTTGCCGCCCACGAAGTCGGCCCCGGTGCGCTCGCTCCACACACGCAGCTGGTCGATCGCGCCAGCGCGGAACGTGTCACCCGCCGCCACGACGACGCGCTTCCCCTCACGGCGGAAGCGGTGCGCCAACTTCCCGATGAAGGTGGTCTTCCCCGCGCCGTTGACCCCGACGACCAGCACCACACTCACACCCTGCCTGGCGAGGGTCAGCCGCGGATCCGCATTCCCGCCCTCCAGCGCCGCCCGCACGCCGTCCGTGAGGCAGGCGACGAACTCCGGATGGCTCTTGAGTGCGCCTCGCTTGGCGGCGCGATCCAGCTCTTCCACGAGGCGCAACGTCGTCGGGACGCCAAAGTCTGCCTCGAGGAGCAGCTCCTCCATGGCCTCCAGCGAACCCTCACGCGCCCCACGCCGCACCAGCGAGGTGACATCCGTGAGCGCAACGTCCTTGATCCGCTGCCACAGCGAACGCTTCGGGGTGTCACCCGAGCGGCGAAATAGTCGACCCATATGGGGGGAAAGGTAGTGCCGGCCGGACGCGGGAGAACACAGCGAGGGGTACTGCGAGGAAACAGCAGCGCGGGAAGTCGGGAAGCGCGGGTCTCGTGCTGCTCGTACCGCCCGTGCCGCCCGTGCTTCGCCGTGGCTGTTTCTCTGTTCTAGCGCAGCCCCGCCCCCCTCCGCAGCACCCACTCCACGCATAACGCCGCCACCGCAAGCACGAAGAGCCACGGCAGGTCACGCGCATGGCGGCTCTCGCCGCGCGCCTCCCCGCTCCCCACCGGTCCGCTCGCCACCGAGGGACGCCGCGGCAAGAGCTCCCCGCTCGCGTTGACCACCAGGAGTGAGCTCCCGCCCGGCGTGGCAACGTCGTAGATCCCCGGGGGGAGCGGCGGGGTCTCCACCACCGAACTCGACGCCCCGAAGCGCATAACGAGTGTGTCGACGCCGGTGCCGGCCGCCGCGCCACGCCGACGGGCCGTCGCGGTCACCAGCGTGTCCGCCGCGGTGCCCCGACGCCAGCGAATCATCTCGCCTTCGCGCACCGCAGGGGCATCGGGAACCGCCGAGCGCGCGTCGGAGCGCTCGCCAGCCAGCCAATCGAGGCTGCTGCCCCAGACCGCCGTGAACGCGTCCGCGCCAGCGCCCCCGCGAAAGCGCCAGCGCCAGAACCCTGACGCCCCGGCCACGAGGATGCGCCGTGGCTGGTCCCATCCGACAATCGCCACGCGACGATCGAGCCGACGCGCCCGGCGAGCCTCCAGCACCTCGAAGGCGGCGTTCTCCGGCATCGACGCCGAAACCTCCAGCGGCGGCAGCGAATCCCATGGGGTGCCGGTCAGTACGGTCGATACCGGGGAGATCGGTGCGCCCGTCGCGAACCACTCACCGCTGTTGGCTGGCGGCGGCGCCACGAGCGCCAGCGAGCCACGCGTGTTCTCGCGCGGCGGGCCAAACAACGCCGTGTCGCCGTGGATCACCACAAGCGCCGCCTCGCGCACCGCGCGACGCACGTTCTCCGCACTCACGGCCGTGAGGGCGCCGTCCTCGCGCCACGTGCCGGGTGCCACCTGGTAATAGACGCGCGTCGGCAGCGCCGACGTCCCGCGGAGCAGCCCGGCGAGCTCGCGGGCATCGAGGTCGGGGGAGGTGGACACCAGCACCGCCGCCGCGGCGGAGCCGATATCGAGCGCGGTCGCGGCCGTGTCGTTCCGCGCGTCCACGTCGCCCGCCGACTGCAGCGCAACACGGAGTTCACGCTCGGCGCGATTCGC
>JAEUJK010000737.1 GCA_016794735.1 Gemmatimonadota bacterium
CTCGACCCGGCGATCCCGGAGCCGTACCGCACGTACTTCCGCGAAGGTGGCACCTGGTGGAACAAGGTGTTCGAGGGCGCCGGGTGGAAGAACGCCTTCCAGATCCGCGACCTGCCGGCCGGGGCCGACCCGATGGACGCGCGGTACACGATGATCTACTGGGTGCACCGCAACCAGCCCGGCCCGTCGGTGGGGCCGAGCCTGCAGGACCCGCGCACCGGGGAGATCCTGCGCACCGTCGTCCGCATGGACTCGTGGCGGTCGATGATCGACTACAACATCTATGCAGGCCTGCTGCCGGCGGCCGGCCCTGGTGGCCTCAACGTGCCGGTCGAGCAGTTCGTCGCCATGCGCCGCCGGCAGCACGTGGCGCACGAGATCGGGCACACGCTCGGCATGTCGCACAACTACATCGCGCACGCGCAGGGTCGCACGAGCGTGATGGACTACCCGTTCCCGCTGATCTCGGTGGACGCGCGCGGCACGCTCGACCTGTCCAAGGCCTACGCACCGTTTGCCGGCGCGTGGGATTCCCTCGCGATCCGGTATGGCCACACCTGGTACCCCGACGCGGCGAGCGAGAAGGCCGGGCTGGCGAAGATCGTCAAGGAGATCCTCGACCGCGACGTGCGCTTCGTGGCGGACCAGCACGCCGACGCCACCGGCTCGATCCCCGAGGTGACGCGCTGGGTGGAGGGCAAGACGATGTTCGACGCCGTCGAGCGCACCGCCGCAGTGCGACGCCTGGCCATCGACAAGTTCGACGACCGCGCGATCAAGCCCGGTGAACCGATGTACCTGCTCAACATGCGCTTTGCGCACGTGTACCTGCACCACCGGTATTCGCTCGAGGGGCTGGTGAAGTATGTGGGCGGGATGGACTTCCGGTATGCGATGCGTGGTGACGGCCAGGTGCCCACCACCATCCTCCCGGCCGCGTCCCAGCGCCGCGCGTTAGGCATGGCGCTCGACGCCCTCGAACCGCGGGAACTGGCAGTGCCGGAACGCGTCATGGCGCTCATTCCCCCGGCCCCGTATGGCGGTGACGAGAGCTTCGAGTGGATCGGCTCGGCCGGCGGAACGTCCTTCGACCAGGTCTCCCTCGCCGGCGGGTTGGCCACCGAGGTGATCGAGGGACTGCTCCATCGCGAACGCGCCGCGCGGGTCGTGCAGTTCAGCGCGCGTGACGCCTCCCTCCCCACCCTCGACGAGGTGATGACAACCATCGTCGATCGCACCTGGGGTGCCGCCGCCGCGGCAGACGCCGGCAGCCAGACGCTGCGTCGCACGGTCCAGCGCGTGGTCCTCAACACCCTCCTCGACGTCGCGGGCGACAGGCAGGCGCTGGCCGAGGTGCGTCAGGCCGCCGAGCTGCAGCTCCAGAAGCTCGACGAACGGATCGCCGGAATGAGCGGGGGTACGGCTGCCGATGCCGCACTGCGGGCGGCCGCCCGCCGAGAGATTGCCCGATACTTCGAGGGGAACGACGACCCCCAGAAGCGCTCGAGATTCCGTGTGATCCCCCTCCCCTGGCCATGAGTCGACGTCGGGGATCCGCCGACACGGCGGCTACGTAGAAGCCACAATGGAGGGAGTCGACGTGCGGCCGAAGTTTTGGTCCATGCGACTCCCTCCTGTGATTTTCGCCCTCGTTGCGATGACGCCCCTCGCGACCCAGGCACAGCGCAAACCCGACCTCGATTCCGCGCGGACCCTCCGCACCGGCACCGTCACCGCGACGCGCCAGACCACCGACATCAAGGCCGTGCCGGCCCCGGTCTCGGTGATCGATGCCGCGACCATTCGCGAGCGCACCCCCAACAGCGCCACCGACCTCCTCCGGGAGCTCCCTGGCGTTGATGTCGTCGGCACCGGCCCCAACCAGGCCCGTCCGTCGATTCGTGGCCAGCGTGGCCAGCGCATCCTGCTCCTGCAGGATGGCCTCCGACTGAACAACTCCCGTCGCCAGCAGGACTTTGGCGAACTCCCCTCGTTCGTCGACATCGAGCAGCTCGAGCGTGTCGAGGTCGTG
>JAEUJK010000770.1 GCA_016794735.1 Gemmatimonadota bacterium
GGCGATGTTCGAGCCATCCGGCCGCTTGCAGAGCGACTTCTTGGGCACGCGGAAACGCACGAGCTTCGTGGAGTCGGTGCTCCCCGCCTCGGCGTTGTACCAGATGAACGCCTCGCGATCCTCGCCCTTCACCGCCCAGAACGAAACCGTCGGGTTCGCGATGGTCGGGGCGCCTTCGGCCGCCTGCAGGAAGATGGGGTCGCTGTAGCCGCCCGACCGCTGCGCGTCACCCGGCAGGAGGCCGGTGCTGGTGTCGGCCGAGCAGGCGAACGCACCCACCAGGGCAAGCGGGGCGAGCCAGCGGAGCCAGCGTGAGGGTCGGTCAATCATCGGAATCTCCTGAGTCGTCGTACGAGGCGGGATCGAGGCTGGTGAGGCGCATCAACCTCGGGCGGGAAATCCCCAGTTGCCGAGCGGCTTCGGACTTGTTGCCACCGCACCGGACGATCATGTCGGCGGCAGCCGCCCTGACGAGCGCATTCAGCGGGCCGGGGAATGGAAGGACGCCAGGGCCGTTGACCGGGGCATCCGAGGAGGGAACAAGGAACGCAAAATCGGTCGCGTCGAGGCGGTCGCCCGACGCAAGCAGCAGCACCCGCTCCATGGCATTGCGCAGTTCACGCACGTTGCCTGGCCAGGCGTAGTCCAGCAGGACCTGCTCACCGGCAGCAGTCAGTTGGGGCGCAGGGATCGCGTAATCCGACGACAGGCGGGACAGGAAGTGCCGCGCCAGCGGAATGATGTCCTCCCGACGGCGGCGCAGCGGCGGCAGCTCCAGCGGGACGACGTTCAGGCGATGGTAGAGGTCCGCGCGGAACTCCTGCCGGCGCACGGCCTCGGCGAGGTCCACGTGCGTGGCGGCAATCACGCGGGCATCGATCGAGATGGGACGCTGCCCACCCACGCGGCGGATCGTTCGCTCCTCGAGCGCGCGCAGCAGCTTGCCCTGCAACGACAACGCGAGGTGGCCGATTTCGTCCAGGAACACCGTGCCGCCGTGGGCGACTTCGAACAAGCCGGGCTTGGCCGTCGTGGCACCGGTGAAGGCGCCGCGTTCATGGCCGAACAACTCGCTCTCGAGCAGTTGTTCCGGGATCGCCGCGCAGTTGATGTCCACGAACGGCCCTTCGCGACGCGGCCCTTCATAGTGGATGGCCCGGGCAATCAGCTCCTTGCCGGTCCCCGTCTCGCCCGTGAGCAGGACGGTGACGCCAGCGTGCGGGATGACGCGTTCAGCCATCGACAGCGCCCGGCGCAACGCAGGGCTCGAACCGAGGATGCCGCGGAAGGCGTACCGGGCACGCTGGTCCTCGGCGAAACCGGCGCGCTGCTCGCGCGACTTGTCCGCCCCGGCCCGCTGGCGCAGCCAGCTCCGCAACGCGTCGAAGTCCTGCGGGAGGGCGAAGTACTCGGTGGCCCCGGCCCGGATCACCGAAACCGCGAGTCGGTGCGACGCGATCGCGCCAACCGCGATGATCTCGGCGCGGGAGCCGTGGATCGAGCGGAGCGTGGAAACGAGCTGCTCTTCCTCGCCACCAGCCGCCACCACAACGACCCCGTCCTGGCGGCCGAGGAGTTCAGGCGATGGTAGGTCGACGAGCTCAACTCCGCATTCCGCCGCCACGTCACTCCACACACTCTCGAATGCGTCGCTGAGCCTCAGGAGGGTCAGTGACTTCATTGGGGCAGGGTAACCCTCGGACGTACCGTCGTGTTGCAGCGCGAGACGAAGGTCGCTGGGCTGCCGACGAAGGCCCTCTGCGGCGCGATCAATGTCAAAAACCCGCGCCCGACCCAAAACTCCCGTCGATGTATTCCGCGGGGTTCCGGTGGTGGATCGGGCGAGTGCGAGTTCTGGCATTTGCTGGGTGTACGGGCCGTATCTGGCACCCAGCAAGAATCCTTCCCGCGCGTCTCATATCGTAAGTCTCTATTCGACAGAGACTTAGCGTACGACGAAGCCATTGCGCATCAGATCGGGACGTTACGCCTATAACAAACTGTTCCAGACGTCTCGACCCGCAACGCCCAAGACCAGCCGATGCGCTGGACGTTAACGTCCCGTAAGGATGTCGACCAGAGCGGTGGCGGTCGCGTCGATGGTCGTGAAGCTCGTCGGACGACCATAGAGATCGGCCAGGGAGGCCGGCACCGCGATCGGTTCGTCGACCAGCGGCTGGACGACCTCGGCGAACTTCGCCGGATGGGCGGTGGCCACGATGCACCATCGTTCGCGGCGGTCGGCCTCGGGAAGGCAGGCCCATGCTTCCGCGGCGACCGCGGTGTGTGGGCACCACACCCGCCCGAAGCGCTTCGCGTCGGCGGTGATGCGCCGCCGAATGTCATCGTCCGAGACACTCACCGCGGAGACGGCCTCGCGCAGGTCGCCGACCGTGGGGAACAAGGCGCGGAACCGTTCCATGTTCGATGGATTCCCCACGTCCATCGCCGTGGCCACCGTGGCCACGCTGGGACGCGGCGCCCACTCACCAGTCGCGAGAAAATCCGGCACCGTCCGGTTCGCGTTGTGGGCCAGCACCACGCGACCCACGGGGAATCCCATGGCCCGTGCCGCGATCGCGCCAAAGGCATTCCCGAGGTTGCCGCTCGGCACGATGAACGACAGTCGTTCGCCATGCTGGCGGTGGGCACTGAGCGCGGTGGCGGCGTAGTACGCCGCCTGCGGCAACAGGCGCCCGATGTTGATGCTGTTTGCCGACGACACATCGCGATCGGCGCCTAACGTGGTGATCGCCAGCGCCTGCTTGACCATGCGCTGGCAATCGTCGAACGATCCGCGCACGGCCAGCGAGGTGACATTGTCGCCCCAGCAGGTGAGCTGTCGCTCCTGCAACGGCGACACGCGCCCCTCCGGAAAGAGCAAGGTCACGTGGGTGCCAGCCCGTCGGTGGAAGGCCGCCGCAACGGCTCCTCCCGTATCGCCGGAGGTCGCCACGAGGATCTCCAGCGGCCGCGCCCCCGAGACTCGCGTCAGGCAGGCGGCAAGGAAGCGCGCACCAAAATCCTTGAACGCGGCCGTTGGTCCGTGGAACAACTCGAGGACGGAGAGTCGACCGTCGTCCGTCACCGCCACGCATGGCGCGTCGATCCGCAGGGCCTCCGGGCACAACTCGGTCGCCAGCCCGCCCAGCGGGTCATCACCCGCCACCGCGCGCACGATGGCCGTCGCCACGGACACCAGGTCAGCCGGGAGGGTGGCCGTCTCGATGTGCGGCCATGCTTCCGGCATGTAGAGTCCGCCGTCCGGTGCCAACCCCTGCCGCATGGCCTCGGAAAGGGAGATCGCGGGTGCGGCCCCGCGCGTGCTGACGTACTTCATGCCGGCGCTCCCATGCCCGGGTAGAGGAGGCGCAGGGCCGCCACGTCACGTTCGCTGAGCCCCTGCTCGCGTGCGAGCTGCAGCCACCCCCGGGCCACCGCCACCAGTGGCAGCTCCACGCCGAGCGCCTTGCCGGCGTCGGCGATGATCTCCAGGTCCTTCTCGAACAAGTTCAGCGCTGCACCTGCCGTGTAGTCTCCCGCCCGGACGCGCGCCAGGGTGCGGTCGAACATTCGCGAATGGCCAAACGACGCCTGCAGCAACCGGCCGAGCGCCTCGAGGTCGAGGCCGGCCCGCTCCGCCAGGGCAATGCCCTCGGCCGCCGCGAGGGCATGCAC
>JAEUJK010000837.1 GCA_016794735.1 Gemmatimonadota bacterium
CGCGCGGGCGCGTGGGGGGCCCTCGTCGTCACGATGCTCGCGAGCCTGGCGTATGTGCGCCTGGTGCTCGAGCCGCAGGCCCAGCTCTCCCTGCGTCCGGCGATGGCGCTGGGTTTCGGATTGTTAGTCAGTGTGGTGGCACAGGTGGGTGACCTGGTCGAGTCCATGCTCAAGCGCGAGGCGGGGGTGAAGGACAGTTCGCACCTGCTGCCGGGGCACGGTGGCATCCTCGACCGGCTCGATTCGCTCTACTTCGTGCTGCCCGTGGCCTACCTGCTCCTGGAGCAGGTCCTCATTCCTGCCGTGCCATGACCGCGCGGGGAGTGGCTATCCTGGGGGCGACGGGTTCCATCGGCACGTCGGCGCTCAACGTCATCACGCGGCACCCGGATCGCTTTCGCGCCGTGGCCCTCACGGCGCACGCCAATGGCGCGGCGCTCGGCGAGTTGGTGAAGCGGCATGCGCCCGCCTTCTCCGGATTGAGCGGGGGGGACGGTGGGGCCGACGTATTGCTCGCCGCGGCGACGCACCCCGATGCCGATATCGTCCTGAACGCGGTGGTGGGCGCGGCGGGGCTCGATGCGACGCTTGCCGCGCTCGAGGCCGGCAAACGCGTGGCGCTCGCGAACAAGGAGTCGCTGGTCGTGGGCGGGCAGCTCGTGCTGGAGGCGGCGCGACGCGGTGGCGGCACCCTCGTGCCGGTCGATTCCGAGCACTCCGCTATCCTCCAGGCCATGGGTGCCGCGCCGGCGTCGTCGGTGCGCCGACTCGTGCTCACCGCGTCAGGCGGACCGTTTCGCGCATCCCCGGCCGAGGTGGTCCGAACGGCGAGCGTCCAGGACACACTGCGACACCCCACGTGGTCCATGGGCCGCAAGATCACGGTGGACAGCGCGACGCTTGCCAACAAGTCGCTCGAGGTCATCGAGGCGCACTACCTCTTTGACCTGCCGTGGGAATCCATCGATGTGGTGGTCCATCCCCAGAGCATCGTGCATTCGTTCGTGGAGTTCGTCGATGGATCGGTCGTGGCCCAGTTGGGTATCCCGTCGATGGAGCTGCCGATCCTCTATGCGTTCACGCACCCCGAGCGGCTGGCCGACATGGGCATTCCGCGGTACGACCCCGTGGCAGCTGGCTCCTTGACGTTCGAGGCGGTGCGGCATGATGTGTTCCCCATGCTGGCGATGGGCATTGCCGCCGCACGTCGCGGGGGAGCCGGCGCTGCCGTGTTCAACGCAGCGAACGAGGTCGCGGTGAGTCACTTCCTGGCCGGACGGCTGTCGTTCGGGGGCATTTCCGACGTGGTGGGCGAAACCGTCGACATGCTTGGATCGTTGGCAGGGATGACGCGGCAGGAACTCCTGGACGCCGACCAGCGGGCCAGGGCACACGTGGAGGGATTGGTCCCATGCTGAAATACCTGGCGCCGCTCGTGGTGTTCGGTCTCGTGGTGTTCGTCCACGAGCTCGGGCACTTCCTGGCCGCCAAGTTCGTGCGCGTGTACGCGCC
>JAEUJK010000845.1 GCA_016794735.1 Gemmatimonadota bacterium
ATCTACCCCCGGTGTGACCCTTGTGCGCGACCGTCGTCTGACACAGTGTATTAGCACACCGATACACTTAGCCGCCGTGTTCGACGCCATCGATCCCCGCAGTCCCGTCCCCATCTACGCCCAGATCGCCACCCAGGTCCGCCTGGCCGTGGCGGCCGGGGAGATGCGGGGCGGCGACCCCCTCCCCTCCGTCCGTGCCCTCGCGGCCGACCTCCGGGTGAACCCGGCGACGGTCGTCCAGGCGTATCGCGAGCTGGCGGCCGAGGGGGTGGTCGAGATGAAGCAGGGAGCGGGCTCCTTCATCGCCGCCCTCGAGACGGGCCAGCGCCAGCGCGTCCGCCGCGCCGAGGCGCGGCGCCTGGCACGGGAGTTCATCGAGGCGGCCTCACGCGCGGGCATCTCCGTGTCCGAGCTGCGCACGGCCATCGACGAAGAAACCGGAGGACGCAAGCCATGAGCTTCCCGATTCACCTCGCCAACGTGAGCTGCCGGATGGGACGCGACTTCGCGCTCCGGGACCTCACGCTCAAGGTGCCCCAGGGCGCCATCTACGGCCTCCTCGGCCCCAACGGGTCGGGGAAGACCACCACGATCCGGTTGATCATGGGGATGCTGCGCGCCCAGGACGGGACAGTGGTCGTCGCGGGGCACACCATGCCTGACGATGCCCATCTTGCCCTGAGCGCGGTGGGGTACGTCCCCGAGCGACCGCACCTGTACGCGGGGCTCACGGTTAACGCAACGCTGGCCTATCACGCGTCCTTCTACGCCACGTGGGACGCCACACGCGCCACACAGATGCTCGACGCCTTCGATCTCCGGCGAAGCCAGGTGGTCGGCGCCATGTCCAAGGGCGAAACGGGGAAGCTGCAGTTGCTCCTCGCGCTCGCGACGCGCCCATCCGTCCTCGTGCTCGACGAGCCCACCGACGGGCTGGATCCCGTGGCACGGCGCGACGTGTTGTCCACGCTGCTCGAGTACGTCGCCGACACCGGCGCCACCGTCCTCATCGCCAGCCACCTCGTGCACGAGATCGAACGGGTGTGCGACTGGGTGGGGCTCATGGAGGGCGGGCGGTTGATCCAGGAGGAGCCGCTGGTCGCCTTCCGCGATTCGCTGCGCCGGCTCCGTGTGGCGAATGCACCGGCAACGTTGGGCGCGGTGCCCTTCTCCATGGTGGCGCGCCGCACGGCCGGGCGCGGGGAAGAATGGGTCGTGCGCGGGCACGGCGCCGACAGCGAAGCCTGGCTTTCGCGGAGCGGGATCGAGGTGATCGAGGCCGCCCCGCTCGACCTCGAGGAAACCGTCGTGGAACTCCTTCGCGCAACCCGACGCCCCCGTCCCACGGAGGTTCGCTGATGTTCCGGGCTCACCTGACCTTGGCGTGGCAGTGGCTGCGCCTGCCGCTGGCCTTGCTTTCCCTCGTTGGTGCCGCGATCCCCGTGCTCGGGATCTCGTCACCCTGGACCGTCAGCGCGCCGTCGGTCGACGCCATCCTCGCCTCCGCGGGCCTCGTGGGATTGCTGATCGCGGTGGTGGCCGTACTCGCCGGGGCGATCACGGGCGACGTGTTGTGGCGCCAGGACGCGCGGCATGGCCACAGCTACGCGATGAGCCTCCCCATCCGGCGGGACACGTTCCTGCGATACCGCGCCGCGTGCGGGGCACTCCTCCTGCTGGTGCCGGCAATCGCGATCTTCCTCGGCATCGCGGCGATCAACGTGGGCGCAGAGCTGCCGCCCGGGGTGCGCACGTACGCATGGGAAACGGCGTCGCGAGCGTGGGTGGTGATGGTGATGGCACTCTCCCTCACGCTCGGCTTGCGACTCGGACTCGGGGTCCGCGGTCGGCGCGTCCTGATGGGGGCGGCCATGCTCATGACGGTCGCCCTCTGGCTCGAGCCCCAGGTGTCAGCGGGTCGACCAACGGTTGGAGCAGTCATCACCGTGATGTTCACGGGTCGCTATTCACCTTTTGCCGTGCTCTTCTCGGCGTGGCCGGTGATCGACCTGTGAGGTCCCTCGTCCTCGTCCCAGTCCTGGCGCGTGCGCTCGCCGCGCAGCCTAACGACGAGCTGGCACACCGCCTCCAGCGCCTGGACTCGCTGGCCGTCGTTCGCCTGCGGGAACTGCGTGCGCTCGACCAGGAAGACGTCACCGCCCGGCGACTTCACGCGCTCACGGTCGACGGGATCCAGGTCCTCCTGGATAGCGGCGTGGTGTCCCTGGCCGACGAGGGACTTCGCCTCGGCCTTTCGGACGTCCGCGCGCGTGGACAGGGGTGGCTGGAGCGCGTTGGCGCCCAACTCGAGATCCGGATCGCCCCGGACCGGAACGCGGAGGCTGGCTTGTTCGCGCTCTCGGTCATCGCCACCCATCGCGAGAATCCCGCCCTGAATGCCGCGGTCGCCGTCGGCCGGCGGAATGCCACCGGAATCCGCCACGCGATCAACCGCGTCTTCGATCAACTCCTGCGCAACAGCTTGGACCAGGAGCTCACCAGCTGGCTCGCCGCGGATCACGGGCCGCGCAACTTCCGATCCTCGATCATCGTGGTGGACGGAGACAACTCGCTGTTTGGGACTGCAGCACCCGGTGCGCCGGCGTGGGAGATCGCCCGGACGCAGATGGTGCGATCCCCATCGGCCTCGTCACGCGACTGCCTGAACGGATCGGTCCCGGCGTGCGCGAGATCGCTCGGCCTCGGGAGCGAACGCGCGGCCCCGGTCACGTCGTGGTACGCGCCGTCGGACTTCCGATGGATCGCGCACGTCGTGTCACGCGACGGCGACCGCGCGCGCCAGCGGCTCATCACGGAGTGCGACCGCGGCGTCGTCCCCTCATGCGAGCAGATGGTCGCGACGACCCCACCTGGCCTCGCCGCCGCACCGCTGGCGACCGTGGAAGTTCGCAGCGGACTCTTGCTGCTCGCGCTCGACATCGGTGGCCCCGAGGCGATCGATCGACTGCTCTCCAGCTCACGGCCACTCCCGGAACGACTCGTGGTTGTCGCCGGCGTCCCGGTCGACTCGCTCATCTCCACCTGGCGGGCACTCGTCGTGGCAACCCCGCAGGGTTCGCCGCCGGTCAGTGGCTTCGCCATCGCCGCGAGTCTCATCGCGGCCGCAGCGCTGCTCGCCCTTCCCCGACCGAGGAGCTGACATGTCGCTCGTGATCGGACTGATCGTCCTCGGTGCGCTGGCGTGGCTGGTCCAACCGAGTGATGCCGAACGCCCCGGATCCCGCCGCGGCCTCACGCTGGCGCAGTGGTATCTCGCGGGGCTGGCGGTCTTCCTCGTGGTCCTCGCGTGGACCGTGGCGCCACGGAATTGGCTCGCCGGGCTCTCGCCAGAACGTGTGACTCGCATGGAGCGGCGCTCGGTCCTGGCCAGGCGCTTTCGCGCCGTGATCGACGCGCGAGATGCCGCGCAATCCGAGGTATCCGTGCGTGACGCGCAGCGCCGACTGCGTGGAGGGGAGCGCGCCTTCGTCCTGGTGGATACCGGGGTCCCGATGGCCGCCGCCACCTTCATCGACTCGCTGGTGCGTCTCGAGGCGCGTCGGTTGGAGATCTCGGAGACCGACGTGCAGGTGTTCATCGCCGGTTCGCGATCCGACACCACGCAGGCGAGCGCACTGCGGGTGCGACGCCCTATCGACATGACCTGGTTGCTTCCGGACTCGCTCAGGTCGCGTTGTCTCGCCGTGGTGCGCCTGAATCGCGAGCAGGTCGCCGAGTTGCAGTTGGCGTCCGTCACATCGCTCTTGGGCCCGTGCGCTTTCGTCGGTCGGTTTGGACGACCTGGCGCCGGCGTGCGCCGGTGGCTGGAAGCGATGGAGTATTCCACGGCGGCTCATGCCTCATGGGCCAGTGCGCCTGTCCTGGCCGACCCCATGCGTGAGCGGCGTCTCCCGCGCACGGGCCTGACGGCGACACAATCGCGCTGCATCCTCGGGCACCGGGACGGCTGTCGCGCAATCCTCGCGCTCGACTCCAGCACCACGGTGGGCGTTGATCCCGACTACTCACCCCTCAACGTGCGGGATTTCTCGACGGCTGGCCCGCGGCTCGGTCGCTCGGAGCGCCTCTTCCTGAGCGACATGGTGCGGGAGCTCGGCCCGGAACGCTTCGGCGAATTCTGGCGATCGGTGCGCGCGCCGGACTCCGCCTTTGCGACCGCCGCCGGGCACACGATGGAGGAGGCCACGAGTCGCTGGATGCGTCGGTTCTACGAGGACACCCCGGGCGGGCCCGCACGCCCGGCCCCGACCGGGATCGCGTTAGGCGTGGTGCTGGGGCTGGGGCTCCTCACGTCGCATCGCGGCGCCCGACGGCTCCTCCGCGGCACCACACGGCGCTGAACGCACGAACGCCCGGCCGCAATGCGGACCGGGCGTCGGGAAAACCTGTCGAGAGCCAGCGGTCGGGATTGAACCGACGACCGCCCGATTACGAATCGGGTGCTCTACCACTGAGCTACGCTGGCAGACCTGCTGAGTGCCCAAGAGCGGACTCGAACCGCTACGCCTTTCGGCACCACCCCCTCAAGATGG
>JAEUJK010000005.1 GCA_016794735.1 Gemmatimonadota bacterium
GGGATGATGGACGCACACCTGTCGCGTAAAGCCGCGTTCGACACGACGACCCTCACGCGCCACCCGGAGGTGACGCTGCGGAGTCACCCCGCAGTCGCCCCTCCACCGTCGTGACCTCGGGGGCCGTGCCATCGCCGGCTCCCGTGAGTTCCCCGAGCCGCCGCGCCTGCGGCAACACGCGGGATTCCAGCGCACCGGCCGCGCGGTTGTAGCCCTCCACCGCACGCTCCAACCCGCGGCGCACGTCGTCGAGGTGCCCCGCGAAGGCGCCCAGCCGCTCGTGCAGTTCCCTCCCCTGCGCCACCGCAACCTCCGCGTTGCGATGGGCGGCCTCCCGCTCCCATCCGTCCCCAACCGCGCGCAGCAGGGCCAGCAACGTGGTTGGGCTGGCGAGCACCACCTGTCGGCTCATCCCGTACTCGATGAGCGTGGCATCGTGTTGCAGGGCGGCGGCAAACAACGCCTCACCCGGCAGGAAGAGCACGACAAAACGCGGCGCGTGATCGAATTGAGCCCAGTAGGCCTTGGCCCCCAGACGCGTGATGTGGTCGCGCACCTGTCGCGCGTGCTCCCGCAACGCGTCCGTCCGGTCCGCGTCGTCAGGCGCTTCCATTGCGTCCAGCCATCCCTGCATCGGGGCCTTGGCATCGACCACGATCACCCGTCCCCCGGGGAGCGTGACCGTCATGTCAGGGCGGAGTGACGGGTCGCCGGGCGTTCCCCGCTGCAACACGTAGTCCACGTGTTCGTGCATCCGCGCGAGCTCGCAGACGCGACGCAGCTGCATCTCGCCCCACTCCCCACGCACCACCGGGGAGCGCAACGCGTCCACGAGGTGCTGGGTGCGCGCGCTGAGGTCACGGTGGGTGTCGGCGAGGGTGGCGAGCTGCCCAAGGAAGGCATCCGACCGGGACGCCTGGGCGCGCCGTTCCTCGCCAAACCGGCGCTCGGCCTCGAGCTCGGCGCGCAACGCCGCGACGACCGCCGATCCGCGTGAGCGGAGCAGCGCCCAGCACACCCCTCCTCCGATGGCGATCCCCAGGAGCAGGACGGCCACCACGCCGACGTCCAGGACTTCCATGGTGCCTAACGTAATCACGTCGCCGTTGTCCGACGGCCCCCGGAAGCGCTAGAGTTCGGAATGTCGACCGACTGGACCTCCCGGGCCGTCAGCGCCGATGACGCGGTTTCCCTCGTCTCGAGCGGGATGCGCGTCTTCGTGCACGGGGCGGCCGCGACCCCTGGGCTCCTGCTGGACGCCCTCACCCGCCGCACAGACCTCGAGGACGTGCGGCTGTACCACCTGCACACCGAGGGGCCCGCACCGTGGACCGAGGAGGCGCACGCCGGCCGGTTCCGCTCCGTCTGCCTCTTCACCGGGCCGGCGCTGCGTGAACCCATCGCACGCGGCACCGCCGACTTCGTCCCGGTGTTCCTCTCGGACATCCCCGCCCTCTTCCAGAGCGGCGGGATCGCGTTGGACGTCGCCTTCGTGCAGCTCTCGCCGCCCGACCGTCACGGCTACTGCTCGCTTGGCACCTCGGTCGATTGTGCGCGCGCAGCGGTCGATACAGCCCGGTTCGTCGTCGCGATCATCAACGAACAGATGCCGCGCACGCACGGGAACACCGCGATCCCGCTGGACCGCATCGACGCCTTCGTCCACGTGAATCGCCCCCTCGCCGAGCGTCCTGCGGTGCAGGAAGGCCCGGTGGAAGCGGCGATCGGGGAGCGCATCGCCGCCCTCATCGAGCACCGCTCCACCCTGCAACTGGGCATTGGGGCCATT
>JAEUJK010000656.1 GCA_016794735.1 Gemmatimonadota bacterium
AGTCGGTTGGCGCGTGAAGGGCGGCACGGCCACCTGCATGGTGAACGGCCAGGAAGTGAAGGCGGTCCCGGCGGCTGACCTCGTGGGTGCTGGCAAGCTGTCGTCCACGAACGGCAAGTACGGCTACCGCGTGAGCCACAATCTCGACCTCATGGTCACCCCGATCGCGGTCGGCAAGTAAGTCGACCGTCCTCGCCGGGTAGGTGCCGCGCTCGCGGCACCTACCTTCGGCGAGCAGGCGCCGGCGGAGCCACGCGCGTGAACCTCAGGTGGCGCACTCGCCCCGACTCCACGAGGAAGCCCGTCACGCGCCCCGCCGCATCGCGCTGGACATCGATCACGCTCCCGGCCCGCGTGAATCCGTCGCGATAACTCGGCTGCAACGCGCCCATGCGCCGATCGTTGAGATACAGGACGAGTGAGTCCTTCTCGACCTTCCACTGGTGCGTGGCCTCGACCTCCCCGTTCCAGTAGTCCCCGGCGTATTCGGCGAGTTGCGCCGCGGTGAGCTGCGCGGCATCGGCCCGCGTGAACACCGCCTGGTCGCCCGCGGTGCGTACGACCAGTCGCGACATGCCGGCGCCTTCGCCCTCGAACCGCAGCTCCGTCCCGGATCCCGCGCGATAACGCCCACCGGCGAGTGGTTCGATGCGGGTGCGGTCCCCATCGACCAGGAACAGCGTGTCACCCACGAGCTGCGTGCGCCGCACCTCCCCGCGCTCGACATTCCGCCAGACGCCGACGAGCGCGCGCAATTCCGACGCTGCACGTGTTTCCGCTGCCGCCGACGCGAGGTTCGCCGTCCAGATCGCCGCGCTGTCGGGCAGCATGCGATCCTTCAGGTAGATGCCGGCGACCTTGCGTGCGAGGGAATCGGGGCCGGAGGTGGTGAGGTTGCAGAAGGTGGCCACCGCAAATCGCTGGTCGGGAAAACGCAGGAAGTGTCCGCGATACCCCGCCCAGCTGCCGCCGTGCGACACGACCTTCAGGCCGCGGAGCGTGCCGACGTTCAACCCGATGGCGTACGCCTGTGATGGCCCCGATGTCGCCGGTGTGCCGTCGTTGAGGGTCGTGGCCGTAGTCATCAGCCGGATGATATCCTGGCTGCCCACCGTCGCTGTTTCGTAGTTGGCCAGCCATCGACCGAAGTCCTCGATCGTGGTATGCACCGCCCCCGCGCCGAGGATCGCGCCATCGTACGCCGAGCGGGCCAGCCGGAATCCCGCACTGCCGCGGGGCGCGTAGCCGTCGGCGCCGTTCGGCCGGATTGCCGTGGCGTCTCCCATGTATCGGGAGTCGCGCATCCCTAACGGTCCGAAGATCCTCTCCTCGGCGAACTGGGCCAGCGTCTTGCCCGTGAGCCGGTAGATCGCCTGCGCGGCGAGGATCCACCCCGAGTTGGTGTACAGGTACCGCGCGCCCGGCTCGTAGTTCGGCTCGGCGGATCGACTGATGATCCGCAGCGCATCGATGGTGTCGCCCGACACCGGTCGGCCCGCCTGGCTCCACATGACGTAGAGATCGCGCAGTCCGCTCGTCTGGCTCAACGCGCGACGAAAGGTGATGCGGTCCGCGTAGGGAGGCATCTCGGGGATGTATTTCCGGATCGGGTCATCGATCGAGAGCTTTCCCTCCTGCTGGAGGATGAGGATCGACATCGCCGTGAACTGCTTGGAGATCGATCCCACATCCAGCATCGAACGCGGCGAAAGCGCGATCCCATGTTCGAGGTTCGCCATCCCGTACCCCCGGGCATACAGGATCTTCCCGTCCTGGTAGACGCCGAGCGCGCACCCGGGCGAGTCCGTGCGATCGAAGCGCTGGAAGACACTGTCGGCGCTTCGGGCGCGGGCGTCGCGAGCACCAATGATGTGCTGGGCGCTGGCGGAGTTCGCAGCCTGGGCGAGGGCGAGCGAAACGACGGTGAGGGCAGGACGGAGTCGCATGGTGATGACCGTGGGTGGCTCACCACGAAGTTGAAGTTCGGAGCACCCGTCGCGCCAGCATGAGGCCCGGGACTTTGTTGCGGCCCCCTGCGCCGGGAGCGAGTATCCACGCGACCCGTTCCCCGTGCCGTCATGAACCGCCCACTCGCCCTTCTCGCCCTCGCTGTCCTCTCGGTCCCGGTCGGTGCCCAGGAAACCCTGATGCTCCGCCAGCCCACCGTGAGTGAACGGCACATCGCCTTCGCCTACGCCAACAACATCTGGGTCGTGGACCGTGCCGGCGGCGCGGCGCGACGGCTGACGTCGTTCCCCGGCGGCTCCTCGCAGCCCCAACTCTCGCCGGACGGCCGCCTCGTGGCGTTCACCGCAACCTACGGCGGCAACGCTGACGTGTACGTCGTGCCGGTCGAGGGCGGCGAGCCGAAGCGCCTGACCTGGCACCCCGGCGGTGACAACGCCGCCGGGTGGACCCCGGATGGCCGTCGCGTGATGTTCACGAGCGGTCGCGCGAGCCACGCGCCTAACGCGGTACCCCGCTTCTGGACGGTGTCGGTGGAAGGCGGCGCCGAGGAACCGATGGCCATCCCGCGTGCCTTCCAGGGGAAGGTGAGCCCGGACGGTGGACGCATCGCCTATCGCATGGCCTCGTCGTGGGACGACGAACGGCGCAACTATCGTGGCGGCCAGAACAAGGCGATCTGGGTGACTGACCTCAAGACGTGGGCCACCGACACGATCGCCCGTCCGGTGAACTCCAAGGAGGTGGACCCGGTCTGGATCGGTGACGACGTCTACTTCATCTCCGATCGCGACGGTGTGCAGAACGTGTGGAAGTACGCCTCGCGCACGAAGCAGCTCACGCAGGTGACGAAGTTCCGCGACTTCGACGTGAAGACGATGGGCTCCGGTGCCGGTGTGCTGGTCTTCGAGCAGGCGGGCCGTGTGCACCTGCACGACCCCGCGTCGGGACGCACGAGTGCGGTGTCGATCACCGTGCGGGGCGACTTCCCGTGGATGATGCCGCAGTGGAAGGACGTCACTTCGCGCATGACGAACCTCGCGGTCAGCCCCACGGGCAAGCGCGCGTTGGTCGAGGCGCGCGGCGAGGTGTTCTCCATTCCCGCCGACAAGGGGGACGTGCGCAACCTCACGCACAGCAGCGGCTCGGCGGAGCGCCTCCCCACCTGGTCGCCGGACGGGCAGTCGATCGCCTGGTTCAGCGACGCATCGGGCGAGTACCAGCTGGTGGTGTCGTCGCAGGACGGCCTGACGTCGCGCCGCGAGATCGCCCTGCCGGGGATGACCTTCCCGTACATGGCGCAGTGGTCGCCCGACTCGCGCAAGATCTCGTTTGTCGACACCCACCTGAAGCTCTGGGTGGTGGATGTCGCGGCCGGCACGGCGCGCAAGTTCGACGGCGACCCGCACATGGTACCGGAGCGTTCCATGAACCCGGTGTGGAGCCCGGACTCGAAGTGGATCGCCTTTGCGAAGCGCCTGCCGACGTACTACCGCGTGATCGTCCTGCTCGACGTGGAATCGGGCAAGGCCGCGCAACTCACCGACGGGATGGCCGACGCCACGTCGCCGGCATGGGATGCGAGCGGCAAGTACCTCTGGTTCCTCGCGAGCACCAACCATGCATTGCGTTCGCAGTGGCTCGACATGACCAACTACGAGCGGCCGCGCACACATGCCCTCTACGTAACGGTGCTCAAGGCGGGCGACCCGACGCCATTCACCCCGGAGAGCGATGACGAACCCGCGGCGGGGCAACGCGCCGCAGCCGCCGGTGGCGACCGTGCCGGTGCCCCGACCCCGACGCCGACCGTGACGATCGACTTCGACGGGATCGCGCGTCGCATCGTGGCCGTGCCTGGGGTCGCTGAACGCGAATACGGACAGTTGCGCGCGGGGACGGCCGGCACGGTCTTCTTCACCGAGACCGTCGCACCGACCGGCACTGGTGGAGGTGGTGGCGGTGGTGGTGGCGGCGGAAGTCCCCTGCACCGGTACTCGCTCCGCGATCGCCGGGCGATGCCGTTTGCCAGTGGCGTCGCACAATACACCCTCAGCGCCGATGGTCGACGCCTGTTGTACCGCACCGGCGGAGCGCAGGGAGCGTTGTTCCTCGTGGATGCCACGGCGAACACCGCGCCGGCCGCCAACACGGGCCGCATCAACGCCACGTTGCGCATGTGGTGGGACGGCAAGGCCGAGTTTGCGCAGATCTTCGAGGAAGCGCGTCGCAAGGTGCGCGACTACTTCTACGTGCCCAACCTGCACGGCACGGATTGGCCCAGGGTCGTCGCCCAGTACAAGCAGTTCCTGCCGTTCGTCGCCCACCGTGAGGACCTCAATTACCTCATGGACCAGATGGAAGGCGAGACGGCTGTTGGTCACTCCTATGTGCGCGGCGGCGAGATGCCGGAAACGCCGGACGACGTGGGCGGGCTCCTCGGCGCCGACTTCGCCATCGACAACGGGCGCTATCGCTTCAGCCGCGTGTACGACAGCGAAAGCTGGAACCCGGAGTTGCGTGCGCCGCTCGTGACTCCCGGGTTCGAGGTGAAGGCGGGCGAGTACCTGCTCGCGGTGAACGGGCAGGAGCTGCGCGCATCGGACAACGTGCATCGGCTGCTCGACGGCACGGCCAACCGGCAGACGGTGATCACGGTGAACGCGCGCCCGGTGATGGAGGGCGCTCGCCAACTGACCGTCGTGCCCGTCGGGAACGAGCAGGGATTGCGGACGCGCGCCTGGGTCGAGGGAAATCGTCGGCTCGTCGACTCGCTGTCGAAGGGTCGGCTGGCCTACCTGCACCTCCCCAATACCGGCCAGGGCGGCTACACCTCGTTCAACCGCTACTACTTCGCGCAGCAGGACAAGCAGGGCGCCGTGGTGGACGAGCGCTACAACGGCGGTGGATCTGCGGCCGACTACATCATCGAGCTGCTGAGCCGCGACTTCGACGGGTACTTCAACAACCCGGTGGGCGATCGCAAGCCGTTCACCAGCCCGTCGGCCGGCATCTGGGGCCCGAAGGTCATGATCATCAATGAAATGGCCGGCTCGGGCGGCGACCTCATGCCGTTCATGTTCGCGCGTCGCAAGATCGGCCCGCTGATCGGTACGCGCACGTGGGGCGGACTCGTGGCCACGTCGGACCAACCGCCGTTTGTCGATGGGGGCTCGCTGGTCGCTCCACGGCTGGGCTTCTTCGATCGTGATGGCAAGTGGGCGGTGGAGAACGTGGGTACGCCGCCAGACATCGAGGTCGAGAATTTCCCGCGTGAGGTGATTGCCGGACGCGATCCCCAACTCGAGCGTGCGGTGCAGGAAGCGCTCAAGCTGCTGGAGACAAAGGCGGTGCAGCTCAAGGCGGAGCCGCCCGGTCCCACCTGGGGCAAGCGCCCGTGACGCGCTGGGTCACCTGACCCGCGACGCGCAGCCATGGGAGTCTATCATTCTCCCATGGCTCGCATCGTCATTTTCTGCTGGGGTTCCCACGGCGACGTGGACCCGTCGTTGGGACTCGCCGAAGGGCTGCGCGCGCGCGGCCATTCGGTCGCCGTCGCCACGCTCGAGTACTTCCGCCCGATCGTCACGCAGGCGGGGTTCGACTTCTTTCCGCTGCGGCCACACGCCGACCCGTCGGACACCGCGACCGTGCGCCGCATCATGGATGCGAAGCGCGGCCCGGAGAACCTGCTCACGGAGATCGTCTTTCCGGCGATCCGCGAGCAGTACGCCGATGTCGAGGTGGCGGCAGCGGGAGCCGACCTGCTGATCAGCCATCCGCTCTCGATCGGCGTGCCGATCTATGCCCAGAAGCATGGCACCCTGTGGGCCAGCACCGTGCTGGCCCCCACGTCGTTCTTCTCGCCAACGGACATGCCGGTGCTGCCGCCGGCCCCGTGGCTCAAGCGTCTCGAGATCCTGGGCACCTGGCTCCCGCGCCTCCTCGTCGCCGGCGGCAAGTCCACCACGCACCGTTGGGCCCGCCCGGTCACGATGTTCCGCCGCGAACTCGGCCTGGACGACGGCCTGGTGCCACTGTTCGACGGGCAACACTCGCCCCACCTCGTCCTGGCGCTCTACTCTTCCGTGTTAGGTGCGCCGCAGCCGGACTGGCCGCGGAACACTGTCGTCACCGGCTACATGTTCCACGACGAGGTGCACGGCACCTCGCTCGCCGGTGAGCTCGGGGAGTTCGTGAACGCCGGCACCCCGCCGCTGGTGTTCACCCTGGGGTCGTCTGCGGTGCTGTCCCCTGGCGAGTTCTGGAAGGAGAGCATCGCCGCGGTTCGCTCCCTCGGCGCACGCGCGGTGTTTCTCGTGGGACCCGGCAATGTGGCCGCCATTCGCAGCAGCCTGCCGCCCACGATTCTCGCGGTGGAGCGGGCACCTCATTCGCTGCTCTTTCCGCGCGCCGCGGCCACCATCCAGCAATGCGGGGCGGGCACCATGGGACAGGCACTCCGCAGCGGGCGCCCGACCCTCGCCGTGCCCTTTGCGCACGACCAGCCCGACAATGCGTATCGCGCCCGCACGCTTGGCGTCGCGCGCATCCTCCCCGCGACGAAGTATCGCGCGGATCGGGCCGCCCGTGAGCTCGACCACCTGGTCTCGAACCCGACCTACGCGCGCGCTGCAGCCAGCGTCGCCGAGCGTGTGCGTGCGGAGCGGGGTGTCGCGGCGGCATGCGACGCGCTCGCCGCGACCTTTCCCGCACTCGGCGGGGTGCCCCAGGCGCGGTAGCCGCTCCGCTGGCATCACCGCGGTCCGCGTCGCGTCACTCGCGCCAGAGCGCGTCCCGCGGTGAGACGCGCAGCGCACGCCGGGCCGGAACCCAGGTCGCCGCAACCACCGTTCCAACGATTGCCAAGGGAACGAGCACCGCGGCGCTGATCGTGGGCACCAGCCCGACGGGAAAGAAGTGGTTGAACGCCGCCGCGACGAGGATCACGAGCGGCAGTGCCACGGCGACCCCAACTCCCAGCTGCCGGGCGCCGCTCATGAGCAACAGGCGCAGCACCGAAGGTTCGGTGGCGCCAAGCGCGCGGCGCACCCCGATCTCCCGGGTGCGCCGCCCGATGCCGCGAGCCATCAGGCCGTAGCTCCCCACCATCGCCAGCACGAGGGCAAAGGCAAACGCCGCCGCGAAGAGCTTGGCGGTCCCGACGGTGATGAGACGTGTCTTCTCGATGACTTCGCGATACGTGGTGACCTGCCCGGGCACGAGTTCGGGGTCCACCTGGCGGAATGCGTCGAAGATGGCCTCGCGACCGCCCGCCTCATCGCCACGCACGCGGATGAACCCGACGGTGGCGTCGACCGGGGATTGCGCGAGCGGGATGTACACGGCATCTGACGAACGCTCGCGGGCCCACGGATCGCCATACGGGATGTCGCTCACGATGCCAACAATCGTGCGCCACTGCGTCGTGTCCGCGCTCGTCGTCAGGCGCAGCGGCATCCCTTCTGGCGACGCCACGGGCGAGAGTCGACGCGCCAACGAACGACTCACCACGGCCACCGGGGCCTGCGTGGCATCGTCCGACGGCGTGAAGAGGCGACCGCTCTCCAACACCGGTCCCGCAACGTCCAGCGAACCTTCGGCCGCATACACCCACGCCGACAACCGGCGAGTCGTGCCACCCTCGCGAAGCTCGAGCTGTCCGCCGGCCTCCGGCCGCGACAAGCCGGAGCGCAACAACGCACCGTCCACACCGGGGCGCGCCGCCAGTTCGTCGCGGATGCGGGTC
>JAEUJK010000060.1 GCA_016794735.1 Gemmatimonadota bacterium
CCCACAAACGATGCGAGCCGCGGATCAGTCAGCGTCGCCAGCACGACCTGCGCCTCCCCGTCGTGGCGCGCCATGAACGCCGGGAAGATCCCGTGCACGTAGCCGGCCGCGTGGTCCGACGCATACAACGTCCCGCCCGAACGCACAAACTCGCGAAGGTTGTTCACGATCGCCGGGTCCGAGGCCAGCGCCTCGTCGAGCCCGCAGTTGAGCAGGATCATCCGGTACTGCGCCGTGATCGTCGCCTGGCCCAGGTCGGTCGCCCGGATCTCATCGATCGGATTCCCCACGAGCCGGTCGACAATGTCCTCGATCGTGTCGGTCGCCCCGCGGACAAACGCGAGCTTGCCGGCACTCCGGAGTGGGGCATCGTTCGCCCGCGTCACTGCGTCAGGACGGACCTCCGCGCGCGAACGCGAGATGAACACCCCGCGGCTCGCCACGATCACCTGCGACCCCGCTGGCACCCCCTTGAGGGTGTAGCTCCCATCCGGGCCGGAGCGGGTCATCACCCCGGCACCATCCAGTGCGACGGTGGCATCGGCGATCGGCGTGCGGCCATCGGCGGCAATCACCGTCCCGCGAACCACCCCCATCCGGCCGGTTGAACGCGAAACCCCGCGGAGCGCGACCCCGCAGCCCTCGAGTGAGGCCAGCACGACGATCAGGCTGGCGAGGAGTCCAGCGCGACGGCAGGTGTTCGAGGCAGGCATGGAGTCGACTCCGGACAGGGGTGGCTTGGCACCCGTGCAACGCCCCGACATCGCCGGTTCTTACGGTCGCTCACGCGACAACGGCGTGCACCTCGCGATGCACGCCGTTCCCTCACCTCGGCCCGGGTCACGGCCACCGGCTCCCCCGCTACAAGCCCAACACCTCGGGCGCATCAATAGCCGGGTCGTGGATGCGCAGGTCTTCGATCGCGCCGTCCGGATACTCCGTACCCCCCAGCTCGTCGCACCCGATCTCGGTGGGCAGGCTCGCCGTGGCCAGCCGAGCGTCGGATGCCCCCGCGTTCGGACGGTATGTTCGTTCAGGTCCGGTCCCCGAGGACCGGACCCCGACCCGCACGTCAGCGACCGCCCACCCCACGTCGTGGCCCCGGCCGCGCCCCCGCGGACGGCGGAACGCTCGGCGCCACCCGAGACGAAACGCCGGCTCCCGTGACCGTCAGCGTATAGTTCCCCTGCGCATCCGCGCCGACATCGCGCGTACCGACTACCACATAGAAGGTCCCGGTGGCCGACGCCGTCCGCGAGAGCTGCGTGACGCTCGCGTCCCAGTTCTCGCCGACCAGTGCCCCATTCGGGCCGAACACCCGGATCCACGGCGTGAAGTCCGCGTCACCGCTCACCTCGGACATGCTGACGATGAACGTCGTGCCTTGCGGTGCCGTGAACGTCCACGTGTCGAGGTCACCTACATGGATGTTGCCGGTGCTCGGGCCGGGGATCGAGACCGGACCACCCTGGTCACCGGCTCCCACGACGTGGCTCCCGGGAAGTAACGCGAGCGTCAACCGGTAACTCCCCGATGCGTCGGCGCCCACGTCGCGCGTCCCGACGACCAGCGTGTAGCTCCCGGTCGCGGGCGCAACGCGCCAGTGCTGCACCGCCGTACCATCCCAGTTGTCCTGCACGAGCGAACCCGTTGGCCCGTACAGCCGGATCCACGGCGTGAAGTCGGCATCGCCCTGCGTCTCGGCCATGGCGATGATGATCGCGTCACCCTGCGTGGCGGTGAACGACCACAGGTCCAGGTCCCCGACGGTGATCGCCCCCGTATGGTTGACGCCCCGCGTCATCGGCCCGCCCTCGTCCCCACCGGGCACCGTGAACGCCCCGGGGGACTTGGCCAGCGTCAGGCGATACGACCCGCTCGCGTCGGTTCCGACATCCCGCGTCCCTACTACCAACGTGTAGGTCCCCGTGGAGGGAGCGACCCGCGCATGCTGCACGGCCGTTCCGTCCCAGTTGTCCTGCACCAGGTCGCCGTTCGGCGCAAACAGCCGAATCCATGGCGTGAAGTCGGCATCGCCCTGCGTCTCGGCCATCGCGACGATCAGCGCCTCTCCCTGCGTGGCCGTGAACGACCACAGGTCCAGGTCCCCTACCGGTATCGTGCCGGTATGATTGGCCCCATTGGTCATCACGCCGCCATCGTCGCCGGCCGGTACCGTGAAGGTACCAGGAGACTTCGCCAGGGTGAGGCGGTACGTCCCGCTGGCATCCGTGCCGACGTCGCGCGTCCCGACGATGAGCGTATACGTCCCGGTGGCTGGCGCCGTGCGCCAGTGTTGCACCGCCGTTCCGTCCCAGTTGTCCTGCACCAGCGCACCGGTCGGTCCAAACAGGCGAATCCACGGCGTGAAGTCGGCGTCTCCTTGGGTTTCGGCCATGGCGATGACCAGCGCCTCCCCCTGGGTGGCGGTGAACGACCACATGTCGAGATCGCCGACGGTGATGGTCCCCGCGTGGTTGGCCCCGTTGGTCATGGCACCACCATCGTCTCCCGGTGGCACCGTGAACGTGCCGGGGGACTTCGCGAGGATCAGGCGGTAGTCACCGGCTGCGTCCGCCCCAACATCGCGCGTACTCACGACCACCGTATACGTTCCCGTGGCCGGCGCCGCGCGCCAATGCTGCACGGCCGTGCCATCCCAGTTGTCCTGCACGAGGTCGCCGTTGGGCGCAAAGAGACGGATCCATGGCGTGAAGTCCGCGTCACCCTGCGTCTCACCCATCGCCAGGATGAGGGCCTCGCCCTGCGTCGCCGTGAACGACCACAGGTCGAGGTCGCCCACGGTGATCGACCCGGTGTGGTTGACGCCGTTCGTCATGGGGCCGCCGTCATCGCCTGCAGGCACGGTGTAGGCCCCCGGGGCCTTCGCCAGGATCAGGCGATAGTCACCCGTCGCATCGACCCCGACATCGCGAGTGCTCACGACCACGGTATAGGTCCCGGTCGCAGGGGCGGCTCGCCAGTGTTGCACGGCGGTCGCATCCCAGTTGTCCTGGACCAGGGCCCCATTCGGGCCAAACAGGCGAATCCACGGTGTGAAGTCGGCGTCGCCCCGGGTTTCCGCCATGGCGAGCACCAGCGCCTCGCCCTGCGTGGCCGTGAAGGACCACACGTCGAGGTCACCCACCGGGATCGCCCCCGTGTGGTTGACCCCGTTGGACATTGTCCCGCCGTCATCGCCTAACGGCACCGTGTAGGCGCCGGGAACCTTCACCAGGATGAGGCGATAGTCGCCTGTGGCGTCATTGCCCACGTCGCGCGACCCGATCACGACGCGATACGTCCCGGTCTCCGGCGCGGTGCGCCAGACCTGGGCCGCCGTCGCGTCCCAGTTGTCCTGCACCACCGCCCCCGAAGGCGCGAGCAGGCGGATCCACGGCGTGAAGTCGGCCACCCCTGCGGTCTCGGCGACACTCAGGATGATGGTCTCTGACTGCGTGGCGGTGAACGTCCAGGTATCGAGCTGTCCCGGAGCGGAGATGCGTCCCGTGTGATTCTGGCCGTTGATCAACGTTCCGGGCGCCAGGATCGCGTCCGCGATGGTCGCCGTCGCCGGCGCGCCACCAACGGCGTACGCCGCCGACGGTGTGATGGTCAACGTCACCGTTTCTGGCCCCTCGACGAGCACGTCAGCCCCCGGGACGACGGTCACGAGGGCAGTGGCTTGCCCGGCCGCAATCGTGACGTTGCCACTGAGCGTGGCGTAGTCGGTGCCATTCTGTGCCGTGCCGGACATCGCGTAGGTCACGACAAGTGGCGGTCCGGTGGGACCGGTGCGGCTGATCGTGAAGACGGCCGGATCGGCACCGGATTCGCCGCCGAGGGCGTCGCTGGCGACCACACTAACGACCGGCGGCATCACGACGACACGCGCCGTGCCGACGATGCCCTCGCTGGTGGCCGAGATGATGACGGTGTCACCGGTCGCGATGCCGGTCACCACACCCGTGTTGCTCACCGTGGCCCGTGTCGAGGCACTGGAACTCCACGTCACCACACGCCCGGTCAGCACCGAGCCATCCGAGGCGCGCGTGCTCACGGCCAGGGTGACGGAGTCCCCGACGAAGATCGAGGAGACCGGGGGCGTCACGGTCACCGTCGCCACCGGGACCACCGGCGCCGTGACCGTGACCACCGCCGTCCCACTCACGCCCGATGAGGTGGCGGTGATCGTCGCGGACCCGGGGGCCACGGCCGTCACGGTGACATTCGTCCCGGACGCGCTCACCGTCGCCACCGCGGCATTGCTGCTCGACCACGAGACCGTGGGTGAGGTCGAGACGCTTCCGTTGCTTAGGGTGACGGTCGCGGCCAGCTGGCCGGTCGCACCGACCGCGAGCCCCAGGGTGCCGGGGGCCACGGTCACAGAGGAAACGGTCGGGGGCGGCGGGGGCGGCGTGACCGGCCCGGGGTTTGAACCCCCGCAGGCGCTCAAGCCAAACGCGGCAAGCAAGACGAGAAGGGCGGGGCGACGTCGAGGCGACAGCATGGAGAGAGACCTGGCGGGGGAGAACCGCACCGACACCTCACCATTGCGCCAAGCCGCTCTTCTCCCTGTCACGCCAGTGCCCCTCGCATCACGTGCGCCGATGTTCGGCTCGCTGCCGCCGCACTACGGCAACGTTTCCTCAGTACTCGATCACGCGGCCCCGGGTGTACGTGAGCTGCTGAAAGGCCGCGAAGAAGCTCCTCAGGACAAGGCGGTCGCCCTCGAGACTCCCCTCTTCATCCGCCGGACACGGTTCGATGTCGACGCACGCCCGGTCATGCGCGACGCGCACTCGGCCGGGTCGACGGGTTGTCGCACGCGCCGCCGAGAGCCACCACCATCATGGCACCCGACACAACACGCCACGATCAGTTCATCACCCCCCGTCGCGGGTGTGGGCACCAACGACACCCCGGTCCCGCGCCCACCCCCTTTCTTCTGGGGCCCAGTCGCAGCTTGGAGGTTGGGCGACCGGCCAAACGGAACCGCGTCGCTGGAAGGGTCTTGGCTGGATCCGACCGATTCGGGCGATCTGACCGAGCGGGGCTCGTGCCTCCCCCTCGGCAGGCTGGCGGCCGGCCGGGATCAGCCCCCTGATCATCCCGTGGCTATCGGAAGCCGAAACTCCCCACACCGGGAACCGCCCCCTACACTTGGCCGTTCCTTGTGAATAAATTCACAATGCCCGCAGGGCCCTGCGGGAACATGACCTGATCTCTGTACGGCTCTGGAGGCCTTCAGACAATGCGTTTTCACGGAATTGCGCTCTTCGCTGGTGCGGCGCTCCT
>JAEUJK010000010.1 GCA_016794735.1 Gemmatimonadota bacterium
CTGTACGATCGCGGCGGCCGTCGTGACCCGTTCGTGTCGCTCATGGCGAACGGTGAGCTGCGGCCCCTCATCTCCGACCTGCGCCTCGTCGCGGTCGCGTACGACCCGGCGGGCGGCCGCAACTCGGTCGCCGTCGTCCACGATGTCTCGGGGAAGGAGAAGGTGCAGTACCGCCTGCGCATCGGGCAGGCCGTGGGTCGGATGCGCGTTGCATCCATCACGCCAAGGTCCGTGGCGTTCACGATCGAGGAGTTCGGGTACAGCCGCCAGGAGACGCTGGCGCTGGGTGATTCCAACAAAGAGAGGAAGCAATGAGGCGAGTCGTTTCGCTGGTCGCCCTGGCGACCATCGCGCTGTCCGTCGGTTCCCGTGAGGTGCAGGCCGCCGGGAACCCGGGCGTTGTGGTCTCGGCCAGCGCTGTCACCGGGTTGTCCCTGGTGCCAGCGGACGGTCGGGCCGACGTCGTCGTGACGTTGACCGGTCCGGTCGAGGTGCAGGACTTCACCGTCCCGTCGCCCCACCGGATCGTCCTGGACCTCACGGGGGCCCGGCTGTCGCCCATGGCCAACGCGTATGATCGCGTCGCCCGTGGCGGCATCTCGAACATCCGCCTCTCCCAGTACCGCACGGACGTCGTCCGCATCGTGCTCGACCTCGATCGCGATCGCGACTACAACGTCGTGCAGGAAGGGAACACGGTGCGGGTGTCGATGACGTCCGACCTCGCCTTCGCCGCCTGGCACTCCAACGGCGCGTTGCTGGCCGAGCGGGTGGAAGCGGTGGCCGCGGCACGGACCACGACCGTAGAGTCCCGCGGCGAGGTCGAGCCGATGCCGGCACCGAAGCCCGAGGCGCGCAGCGTCGAGGAAGCCGGTGAGCGCGAGGCGAAGATGGTCGCCGTCGCCGCGCCGGCTCCGGTCCAGCAGGCCCGCATCACGGTCACCTACGCCGGGGCCGACATCCGCGACGTGATCGCCGCCTTCGCGACGTTCTCGCAGCGCACGATCGTCGTCGGCAAGGATGTCTCGGGCACGATCACCGCCGAGATCAAGGACCAGCCGTGGGACGTCGCCCTCAAGGCGTTGCTCGAGGCGCAGGGCCTCGCGGCGATCGAGGAGTCGTCCGGCATCATCACGATCGACAGCTACAAGAACATCCTGGAGAAGCAGGCCTCCGAGCCGGTCTCCACGCAGATGGTGAACATCAACTACGTCTCGGCCGCCTCGCTGCTGCCGACCGTGCAGGGCTTGCTCTACAAGGATTGTGCGCCTGGCTCGGGTGGCGGTGGTGCCGCCGCGCCGCAGGCGGGTGGGGCCCCGGCCGTTCCGGCTGGTTGCATCGTGCGCGGCACGGTGGCGGCCGACTCGGCGACCAACGCCCTCATCATCTCCGAAGTCGCGTCGCGCCTGCCCAACCTGCTCTCGTACGTGAAGGGGCTCGACGTGCGCACGCCGCAGGTCGCCCTCAAGGCCAAGATCATCTCGATCCAGCGCACGAACATCGAGCAGCTCGGCCTGAGCTACGACATCGGGTCGGCCACGACGTTCAGCAACACGCTGCTCCCGCGCATCCCGGAAGGCGCCACGGCGCCGGGCCAGTTCGAGTCGCAGGTGCAGCTGGGTGGTGACGCCATCGCCGGCGTCGCGAACGCCACCCGCAAGTACAAGCAGGGGAATGCGCTCTCGCTCATCTTCTCGACCGCGCTCGGCAAGTACTCGCTTACGTCGTTCCTCGACGCGCTCCGCGAGTCGCAGCTCTCCGACGTGCAGGCCGAGCCGAGCATCGTGACGCTCGACAATCGCGAGGCCCGCATGTGGTCCGGCCAGGAAACCCCGGTCCGCGTCATCGACGCCGGGTCGCTCGGCCAGATCGGTACGCCGGCCCGCGCGAACGTCCAGTTCCGCGAGACCGGTATCATCCTCACGGTCACCCCGCACATCACGAGCAACCGGCAGATCCGCATGAAGATGAAGGCGGAGCAGTCGGAATTGCGCATCGTGGGCGGCGACCTCGGCTTCATCATCGACAAGAGCGAAGCCACGACGCAGCTCCTCGTCAACGACGGCGAGACGGCCATCATCGGCGGCCTCGTGCAGACGCAGGTGGTCAAGAACAAGTCCGGCATCCCGTTCCTGTCCGACCTCCCGCTGATCGGTCGCTTCTTCTCGCAGTCGGATACGCGCGAGCAGAAGAAGGACCTCCTCATCATGATGACCCCGACGATCATCGATGAAGGGGAACCGGTCCGTCCGCCGCAGGGCCAGAGCAAGTAACCCCATCCGGAGCCAACGATGAAGACCTTCATTCGTCGCGTCGCCCCGGGCGTGCTCGCCATGCTTGGCATCGGCGGGTGCGCGTCGACGGAAATCGCCTCCACCGGCTCGGATCGTATCGTGCCGCAGGTGGCGGTGGCCATCCAGGGGAAGATCGGCAGCGATGGCGTGGACTCCGTGTCCGTGCGCCTGCCGCTGCAGGTCCAGGTGAACGCGCAGGACAACGCTGCCCTGACCAAGGTCGTGACCCGCGTCTTCGCGGACACGCAGACCGTCGGTAGGGACTCGGTGATCTTTGCCGTCGCCAACGCGAACTACAACAAGACCATCAGCATCCCGCTGTCCGGTGTGCGTCCTGGCCAGGTCATCACGGTCCGTACCGTGGTGAGCGACGGCGCGGGCAACGCGGCCTCCGGGGAAGCGTCGGCGGTCGCCTTTGACCCGAACGTGCCGCGCCTCGGCATGGTCCAGCCGCAGCCGAACGTCATCGTCAACGGGACGTATGCCTTCGACCTCGCGGTGATCGACACCACGGGACTCACCAAGGCCGGGTATCGCGCGATTGCCACCGGGTTCTCCCGGGCGGACTCGACGCTCTTCCCGGTGCCGTACCCGAAGGGCGATACCGTCACCTACACGTTCCAGGTGCCGGCAACCCTCGCGGCCGGTGCATCGATCGTGATCACGCCGTTCGCCGAGAATCGCGACGGACTGCGTGCACAGGGCCAGCCGTTCACGGTGCGTGTGGCCGCGGCCGGTCCGGACCTGCTGCCGCCGGTGGTCTACCAGACGGTCGCCCCGCGGTTGGAGACGCCGGACTCGGTTGACCTCTCCGCCCGTGATGCCGACGGACTCGTGCGCATCATCGGCTTCCTCGCGAAGAATGCGGCGGGCCAGGTGCTCTATCGTTCCGCCGACACGCTCGCCGCGCCGGCGCAGCAGGTGACGCGCCGCAAGGCGTTCCGTGCACCGATCACGCTCCGCGGGCAGACCATGTTCATCACCGCGTACGCCATCGATGCCGCGGGTCGCACCGGGTATGCGGTGCCGACCGGCGCCACCGTGCCGGTGAGCACCGATTCGCTCGCCAAGCGTGACCAGGTCGTGTATGCCTACGGCCTCACCACGGCGCTGCCGGAAGGCAGCCTCGGGGCCGACATCGTGGTCGACACGGCGCGTACGACGGTCTACGTCTCGAACATCAACAAGAACCAGCTCGAGGCCTTCAACTACTCCACCACGCTCTCCGGCCTGCCCTCGGTGGCGGTCGGTGCCCAGCCGTGGGGCATGGTGATCGACAACTCCAACTCGCTGCTGCTCGTCGCCAACTCGGCGGGAACGAACATCTCGAAGGTGGAGCTCGACACACGCGTGGAGACCGGTCGCGTCAAGACGGCGAACGAGTACATCTTCGACGTCAGCTACACCAAGGACGAGACCAGCGGTGGCTTCAAGTTCAAGCTCGAGGCAATCATCGACTACTCCGACCGGCCGCAGTACATCGCGCAGTCGGCGAGTGGGGCGCTGTATTACTCGACGAAGCCCACCAGCACCGCGATCCCGGGCACGCTCCGCCGGATCGACAACTTCCTCGACGCCCGGGCCGAACCGCGCCAGATCTGGCAGTACGGCAAGTTCCTCAAGGGCCGCTATGTCATCATCAATGCCGATGACGTGGACGTGATCGAGGGCGAGAACGGCGTGCCGGATCGCATCATCATCTGCGAGCACACCCCGGGCAACAACCCGAACACGGCCGTGTGCGTCAACTCGCTCACGGTGGAAGGTGCAGTCGCGACGCTCCGCCAGGCGCCGGTGAACGGCAACCTGGTCGCGATCAAGGACATGTCGGCGGCCTCGCTGGCCCTGCCCGACACGAACTTCGTCGCCGCCGGTGGCGACCGTCGTCGCGTGGCCTTTGGTGAAGGGAACACGAAGGACCGTGCGGGTCGCGTCCTCGTGGTCTTCGACCCGACCGGTACGCCGGCCGACGGGGCGCAGTACTCCGCGCCCATCGAGGTCACCGACCTCACGAGCAACGCGTCGGACAAGGTCTTCGGCATCGACATCAACGCGAACTCGGCAAACATCGGCGTGCATGGCGAGGAGACCTTCTTCGCCGACTCGTCGCTGCGCCTGCAAGGCAAGTTTGCCACGTTCAACACGGGGGCAGGCATCGCCTTCCACCCGAAGAACAAGGACGAGAACACCGTGGATCCGCTGGCGCGTGTCGCCTTCGTGGCCTCGGGTGACCAGTCGATCCAGATCGTGGATTCGTACACCTACCGGCTCCGGGGCCGCATCCCGATCCGGCAGAATCTCTATGGTCCGCTGCGGGCGTCCCTGCCGAGCGCGGCCGAGTTGCTCGCCGATCCGACCCTGGTCGTGAAGCTGTTCGGCCTCACGCCGGAAGGGATCGTGATGATCGATGTCCGCACGCGGGACATCCAGTAACGCTCTTGCGCTCGACAGAGGGACCCGTTTGCTTCGCGAGCCCGGCTTCGGCCGGGCTCGCGTCGTTTTGGGGAGGGGCTCCATTCGCCGCGATACCCCGGGCCGCACCGGCTGCACGGCCGCTGCGGCGCCGTGCCTGACGCTCCCCGTTCCTGCGCACCTTGTCGCCCGTGTCCCTGTCCTTTCGTACCGCCGGTGAATCGCACGGCCCAGCGCTCGTGGTGATCCTCGAGGGAGTACCCGCGGGGCTCCCGCTGCTCGCCGACGACGTCAACGCCGAGTTGTCGCGTCGCCAGATGGGATATGGGCGCGGTCGGCGCATGCAGATTGAGCGCGACCAGGTGGAGTTCCTCTCCGGCGTGCGCGCGGGGGCCACGATCGGTTCGCCGATCGCGATGGTGATCCACAACCGCGACTGGAAGAACTGGCAGGAGATCATGGATCCCGCGCCGGTGGCCGAGGATCCGGCCCTGCGACGCCGGCACGTCACGCGGCCGCGGCCTGGGCACGCCGACCTCGCCGGGATGCTCAAGTACGACCGTGAGGATGCGCGCGATATCCTGGAGCGCGCGTCCGCTCGCGAGACGACGGCGCGGGTGGCGGCCGGGGCGGTGTGCCGTCGCCTGCTCTCCCAGTTTGGGGTGTCGATCGGGAGCCATGTCGTCCACCTGGGTGGCATCGACGTGGTGTCCCCCGATCCGTTGCCCGAGGCACTGAATGCGGCGGCCGACGCGTCGCCCGTGCGCGTGCTGGATGCGGCGGCAGCCGACCGGATGGTGGCGGCGATCGACGCGGCGAAGGCCGCGGGGAACACGTTAGGCGGGATCGTGGAGGTCGTGGTGACCGGGCTGCCCGTGGGCCTGGGATCGCACGTGGCGTGGGACCGCAAGCTCGACGGCCGGCTCGCAGCGGCCCTCATGTCGATCCCGGCGGTGAAGGGGGTGGAGATGGGGCTCGGCTTCGAGGCCGCGCGCCGCCCCGGCTCCGAGGTCCACGACGAGATCGACCGCGATCCCTCGCGGCCGCAGGAAGGCGGCGTGCGCCGGCGCACCAACCGCGCGGGTGGGCTGGAAGGGGGGATCACGACGGGTGAGCCCCTGGTGCTGCGGCTGGCGATGAAGCCGATCTCGACGCTCATGCGCCCCCTCGCGACCGTGGATACACAAACTGGCGAAAGCGCCCGTGCCGTCGCCGAGCGGTCGGACGTGACCGCGGTGCCCGCGATGGGGGTGATTGCGGAGGCGATGGTGGCCCTGGTGCTCGCGGACGCGTGGGTCGAGAAGTTCGGCGGGGACTCGATGCAGGAAACTTCCCGCAACGTGCACGGGTACATCGACCAGGTGGGCCGGCACATCGGCCGGGCCGCCGATGAGCGGTGAGGGCTGGCACGTCGCCCTGATCGGCCTTCCCGGTGCGGGCAAGTCCACCGTGGCGCGCCTCGCCGCCGATCGGCTCAACTACCCGCTGGTCGACTTCGACACCGCGATCGAGCGGCGCGCCGGCGCATCGATCAAGGAGATCTTCGAGCAGCGCGGCGAGGCGGCGTTCCGCGAGATGGAGGCCGAGCTGACCCGTGAGCTGGTGACGGCCCCGGCCTCGGTCCTCTCGCCTGGGGGCGGATGGGTCACGCGGCAGGACGTCGTGGAGCTCATCCGACCACGCACCATCCTCGTCTGGCTGCAGGTGACACCGGCCACCTCGGTGCGTCGCATGGGGGCGGGCGTGAGCCGGCGCCCGCTATTAATGAAAGGGGATCCGGAGGCTGCGCTGGCGGGCATTTTGGCCGAACGGGAGCCTCTTTACGCGGCCGCCGACATGGCCATTGACACGGAAGTCGTTGCGCCACAATCAGTTGCGCTTCAGGTGGCCCGCCTTGCCTCTGGTTGGCGGGGGCGGGTAGGTTAGGGAATGGAGCCCCGACTCGATCGCCTGATCGCCGAATTACGTCGTCGCTTCGGGCGTGAGGACCACGTTTCCGAGGTCGAGGCGTGGCTGTCGTCCCAGGGGTACGATGGGGGACAGATCGGCACGATCGTTTCCGCCTGGCTGACCGATATTCGATTGAAGGAGGGGGGACGCCCGCCGGAGGAGTCGTGGCCGGTGCGGGTCCAGGGCCCTCATGAACGCGGTCGGTTCGCGGCGGACGCATGGGGGTACCTGCTGGGGCTGCGGGCCACCGGGGTACTCGCCGCGATGGAACTGGAGCACGTGATTGATCGCCTGCTGATGCAGGTGGACGGGCGGATATCCCTCGAGGATGCCCGGGCCGTCGTGGATACCGGATTTGGTGATGGGGGTGGTTCGCCTGGCGAACCCCTCATCGTGCACTGAGGACACATGGCAGCCAAGAAGAAGGCAGCAGCAAGCAAGAAGGCGTTAGGCGTCCGGCGTGTCGTCGGGCGGGGCGCCTCGCGCGCGGCAACGAAGGCGGCGGCCAAGCGGCCGGCGGCCTCGCGTCGTCGTGCCGCCGAGGTCATGGAGGCGGTGCTGGACGACGCGCCGACGAGTGGCGCGGCCCTCGTCATCGTCGAGTCGCCGGCCAAGGCCAAGACGATCGGCAAGTACCTGGGGCGCGGCTATCGCGTGAAGGCGACGATCGGCCACGTGCGGGACCTGCCGCAGAAGAAGCTCGGCATCGCGCTCGACAAGGGCTTCGAGCCGGAGTACGTGACGATCGAGGGGAAGGAGAAGACCCTCGCCGAGTTGAAGGCCGCCGCCGCCGACGCCAGCGCCGTGTACATCGCCACCGACCCTGATCGCGAGGGAGAGGCGATTGGCTGGCATGTGGCCGAGCAGATCACCGGCACGAAGTCCAAGTCCCGGGCCCCGGTGCATCGTGTGCTCTTCCACGAGATCACCAAGGAAGGGGTGCGGGCGGCGATGGAGAAGCCGCGCGCCATCGACACGCGGCTCTTCGAGGCGCAGCAGGCGCGTCGCATCCTGGACCGGCTGGTGGGCTACAAGGCGTCGCCCATCCTGTGGAAGGTGGTGAAGAAGGGACTCTCCGCGGGGCGCGTCCAGACGGTGGCGCTGCGCCTGATCGTCGAGCGGGAGCGCGACATCCGCGCCTTCAAGCCGCAGGAGTACTGGAGCATCGCGGCGGAGCTGCAGAAGGGCGGGCAGACCTTCGCGGCCAAGTTGCACGCCATCGACGAGAAGAAGCTCGAGGTGCACGACGCGGCGCATGCCCATGGGATCGTGGCCGACGTCCAGCAGGCGGCGGCAAAGCTTGGCGCGGCGCTGGCCGCGTCGGCCCGCGGCCCGTTAGGCGTCTTCCCGCTGACGGACGTCAAGCGGCGTGAGCGCCGCAAGAATCCGGCGGCGCCGTTCACGACGTCCACGCTGCAGCAGGAAGCAGCCAAGAAGCTGAGCTTCGGGTCCAAGCGCACCATGCGCCTGGCCCAGGACCTGTACGAAGGCATCGAGCTGGGCAAGGACGAGGGCGCGGTGGGTCTCATCACCTACATGCGTACCGACTCCACCCGCGTCGCGGAAAGCGCGGCGTTGCAGGCGCGCGACCTCCTGCGCCAGCAATACGGGGACACCTTCCTCGCCAACGGTCCGCAGCTGTACGGCAAGGCGGGGGCGAACACCCAGGACGCGCACGAGTGCGTGCGTCCCACGGACCCGTCGCGGCACCCGGACGAGGTGCGGCGGTACCTCAAGGACGACCAGTTCAAGCTCTACCAGCTCATCTGGCAGCGCTTCATGGCGTCGCAGATGGCCCCCGCGGTCTTCGACACGACGACCCTCGACTTCGAGTTCAACGGGGCGAAGGCGCGTTACGTGTTCCGTGCCACGGGGAGCGTGATCAAGTTCAAGGGTTTCCTGGCGCTCTACCGCGAGTCGCGCGAAGAAGGCGACGGCAAGGCGCTCGAGGACGAGCAGGCGCTCCCGGTCGCGGTCGTCGGCGACCTGGTCCCGCTGCACACCATCACGCCGAACCAGCACTTCACCGAGCCGCCCCCGCGATTCTCCGAGGCCAGCCTGGTCAAGGAACTGGAGCGGCTGGGGATCGGCCGGCCGTCGACCTACGCATCGATCATCTCGACCCTGGTCGACCGGCGGTATGTCCTCCTCGAGCAGCGGCGCTTCACCCCGACCTCGTTAGGCGAGAGCGTCGAGCGCGTGATGGTCAAGCAGTTCCCCGACATCTTCAACGTCGGCTTCACGAGCGAGATGGAAGGGGAGCTCGACAAGATCGAGGAAGGGGAGCTGCCGTGGCGGCGCGTCCTCAAGGACTTCTACGGCCCGTTCGAGACGTCGCTGCAGGACGTCGACGTGGGTGGCTTGATCGCCGAGGCGCACGACCTCTCGGCCCTCGCGAAGGAGAAGTGCCCCAAGTGTGGTGGCGCGCTCGTGCCGAAGGGCGGGTTCTTCGGGCCGTTCGTCGCATGCGAGAACCACCCGAAGAACTGTGACTTCACGCGGCCGGTGAGCGGGGAGAAGAAGCCCGCGGTCGTCACCGACTACATGTGCCATGAGTGCGGGGCGCCGATGGTCATTCGCCATGGGCGCAGTGGCGACTTCCTCGGGTGCTCCAAGTTCCCGAAGTGTCGCGGCACCCGGTCCATGCCCACCGGTGTCATGTGTCCCAAGGACGGGGGCGAACTGGCCCAGCGCCGCTCCAAGGCGCGCGGCAAGACCTTCTTCGGGTGCGAGAACTACCCGAAGTGCGAGTTCGTTTGCTGGGATCGTCCCGTGAAGGAAACCTGCCCCGAGTGCGGGTACGTGGGGGCGGAGGCCAAGTCGAACAAGACACGGGGTGAGTTCCGGAAGTGCCTCAAGTGCGCCAACGAGTGGGACGTGGTGCCCGCCGAGGAGCCGGCCGCCGTCGGCTGAGCGGGGAATGGGTCCGGCGCGGACGCGGCGGTGAGGCGAGTCGCTAGCTTACGCCCATGGGTGCTTCCATGAGTGCGAACTCCACCCCCGCGGTGCGCATCGTTGGTGGCGGCCTCGCCGGGAGCGAGGCCGCCTGGCAGCTGGCCACGCGCGGGCTGCAGGTGGAGCTGTGCGAGATGCGCCCGGTGCGTTCGACCGAGGCGCATCACACCGATCGCCTCGCCGAG
>JAEUJK010000065.1 GCA_016794735.1 Gemmatimonadota bacterium
ACCGACAAGCTACATCGCGGCCGGCTTGAGCCAGTGCGTGAACCACTGCCGCAGCCGACCGAGGCGGTCCACCAGGAGCCACGGCTCACCCGTGCGCGACAGGTCGTGCGTCGAGCGGGGATACCGCACCAGCTCCACCGGCGTCCCCTGCTTCTTGAGGCCGATGAACCATTGCTCGGCGTCCGTCATCGGCGTGCGGTGATCCTCCTCCGACTGCACGATGAGCGTCGGGGTCTTCACGCGGCGGATGTAGCGGATCGGGGACAACGTGTCGTACATGACCGGGTTGTCCCACGGCTTGCCCATGAACTCGAACTCGGTGAGTCCCTGCGCGTCGGAGGTGCCGTACCACGACCACCAGTTCGAGATCATGCGATCGGCTTGCGCCGCCTTGAAGCGGTTGGTCTTGGCCGTCACCCACGCGGTCATCACACCGCCGTACGACCCGCCGGTGACTCCCATGCGCGTGGAGTCCACATCCGGGCGACGCGCGACGATGTCCATGGCCTTCATCAGGTCCTGGTAGTCCTCGGCAAACCACCGCCCGCGGGTCGCGTAGGTGAACTTGGCACCGTAGCCTGACGAGCCGCGCGGATTGGTAAACAAGACGAACATCCCGGCCCCGGCGAGGTTCTGGAACTCGTCGAACCAGTTCTCACCGTACGCGGAGTGCGGTCCGCCGTGGATGTAGAGCACCGCTGGGTACTTTCGCCCCGGTTGGTACCCGTGGGGCTTCATCAGCCACCCCTCGATCTCCAGGTTGCCCACGCTCGTGTACGTGAAGCGCTCGGCGTCAGAGAAGGCGACCTCGGCGCGCAGGGCGTCGTTGAACCCCGTGAGCTTGCGCTCGACCGAGCCATCGGCACCGGCAATGTAGAGTTCTGTCGGCTTGTCCATGCTCGTCGCCACGTAGGCGACCCGCTGGCCGGCCGCATCGCTCGTGAAGCCACTGAGGCGACGGCGCCCCCCGATGACCTCGCGAATCTGCTTCGTCGCCGGATCCACGATGTGATAGCCGGAACGCCCACCGATGGCGGCCCACATGGCGATCTTGCCGTCGGGACGCCACGCGTACCCATCGGGCTCGTAGAGCCACTCGCCGAGAAGGTTGGTCGGCGAGCCACCAGCAACCGGCACGACGTAGAGCCGCTGCGAGGTCACGCGCGTGGGTGAGGCGATGAACGAGATCCACTGCCCGTCCGGCGACCAGGCGAGGTCGCCTTCGCTCCCCATCGCACTCGTCAGGCGGCGCGGCGTGCCACCGCCAACCGGGATGATGAAGATGTCGGAGTCGTTGCGCGGCGCCTCGTCGCGGCGCGCGTCGTACGGCAGTTCGGCGAGCGAGTCCCGCTCCGCCTCGACCACCGAGTCGGGGCGCATCGCCGGATCCGCCGTGAAGGCGATCCACTGGCCATCCGGCGACACGACCGCGGCGCGGCGCGAATACACCGTGCTGTCGATCATCCGCTTCTTCGATCCCTCGGCGAACGACTGCATCCACACCTGCGTGGGGCGATAGACGCGGGCCTCACGCGGGCCCGGGAGGAAGCCGGGGCCGTTGGACTTGTAACGCATCTCGGTGATGTGCCGCCCGTCGAACCGCTTGGGATCGAGCGGCTGCGTGATGGAGCCATACGGCGGCCTCGCCATGGGCTGCATGGCGGTGAAGGCGTCGGTCTTCGTCGCGGTGTCGCCGCTCGTCGCTTCGCTCCAGACCGCAAACGACTTGTCGCGCGGCAACGAACCATCAGGGAACCGATCGACCTCCACCGCTTCGCCGCCGGGCTGGTCCATCCGGATCCCCCACGTGCGCGCGCGAGAACCCGGTCGCTGGGACGAGAACAGCAGCCATGCCCCGTCCGGAGACCAACGCGGTGCGGAGCTCTCGTAGCCACTGCTGGTGAAGCGCTGCGGGGCGCCGCCGTCGGCACCAACGACCCACACCTCGCTGTGCCGTCGGTTCTCCGCCTCGCGCACCGTGGTCACGGTGAAGGCGATGCGCTTGCCGTCGGGTGACATGGCCGGTGATCCGACGGTGACCACCTTGTACCAGTCCGCTGGGGTGAAGGCGCGTCCCTGGGCCTGGATCGCGGTGGCGCCCAGGAGGGCAATGGCAGCGGTTGCGAAGCGACGTACGGGCATGTGAGGTTCTCCGAGTGTCTTTCGGGGCGCCGGTGGCGGCGCGGGAATGTATGCTCGATGATCCACCTGCATAGTATCACGCGACGCACGGCTGAGGTCAGCGAACAGCGGTTCCCCTTCTCCGTCCCCGTGGTGCGCGAGCTCGCCCGCCTCGAGTTCACCGCGCCGGTCACCTTCTTTGTCGGGGAGAATGGCTCCGGGAAATCCACGATCCTCGAGGCCATCGCGGCGGCTGCTGGGCTCCCCTCGGTTGGCTCCCACGACGTCAAGCACGACCCGACCCTTGCGGCCCAACGCGAACTCGCCGACGTGTTGCGCCTCTCATGGGCCCGCAAGGCGACACGCGGGTTCTTCCTCCGCGCCGAGGACTTCTTCGGGTTCACGCGATCGGTGGCGAAGATGCGTGCGGAGCTGCTCGCAGAACTCGACGAAGTCGCGGTGGACTACGCGTCCGCGTCGCCAAAGGCCCGCGAGCTCCGGGAGGGCCCGATACGCACCTCCCTCCACGAGATGGAGCGACGCTACGGCGCGGACCTGGACGCCAATTCGCACGGGCAGAGTTTCCTCACCCTGTTCAAGGCCCGCTTCGTGCCCGGTGGCCTGTACCTGCTCGACGAACCCGAGGCGCCGCTGTCCCCGCAAAGCCAGTTGGGGCTCATGGCCATGATGAAGGAAATGGTGGCGCAGGACGCGCAGTTCATCGTGGCAACGCATTCGCCCATCCTGCTGGCATTCCCCGACGCGACCATCTACTCCTTCGACGTGACGCCGGTCGCCGCGGTTCCCTACGCCGACCTCGAACACGTAAACCTCACGCGCGACTTCCTCACCGCCCCCGACCGCTTCCTCCGCCACCTGTGACCGACCTCCCGGCAACTCCCTTTACCCGCCATGCGGGCGTCGCACTTCCGGTCATCTGCGGCCCCATGTACCCCTGCAGCAATCCGGAGTTGGTGGGTGCGGTGTCGGCGGCCGGCGGGCTCGGGATCTTCCAGCCCATCTCGCTCACGTATGTGCACGGGCACGAGTTTGCGGACGGCGTGCGCCTCATGCAGCGGCTGGCCGGCGGGCGCCCGATCGGCATGAATGCCCTCATCGAGGCCAGCTCGCGCACCTACCACGAGAAGATGGTCCGCTGGGTGAACGAGGCGCTGGAACTCGGTGTGCGTTTCTTCCTCACGTCGCTGGGCAACCCGCGCTGGGTGGCCGACGTGGTGCACGCCGCGGGCGGTGTGGTCTATCACGACGTGACCGAACTCAAGTGGGGCCGGAAGGGCGCCGACGGTGGGGTGGATGGACTCGTCGCGGTGAACCGCCGCGCGGGTGGCCACGCGGGCTCGCGGACCGCGGAGGCGCTCTTCGACGAACTGGCGCCGCTGGGGCTTCCCCTCGTTTGTGCCGGTGGACTCGGCACCCCGGCCGACGTCGTGCGGGCACTTTCCATCGGCTACGCGGCGGCGCAGCTGGGAACGCGGTTCATCGCCACCACCGAGTGCAGCGCACACCCGCGCTACAAGCAGGCGATCGTTGATGCCCGTGAAGACGAGATCGTCCTCACCGAACGCCTGACCGGTGTGCCTGTCGCCGTGATCAACACGCCGTACATCCAGCGCATGGGATTGCGCGCCGGCCCGCTCGCCCGCTGGATGCTGCGCGGACGACGCACCAAGCACTGGATGCGGACGATCTATGCGTTCCGCTCTGTACTGGCACTCAAGGCATCGAACAGCCGCGGCGACATCCAGAAAGACTATTGGCAGGCTGGTCGCAGCGTCGCGGGGATCGACGCCGTTGTGCCGGTCGCCGACGTGATGCGCGAGATGCGCCACGCCCTTGCCGCTGCCCAACTCTCCTCAGGTATCGCATGACACGTTCCTGGATTCTCGCCAGCCTGCTCGCCACGGCCCTGCAGGCGCAGGCCCCGACCCTCGCCATCGTCGGCGGCCGCATCATCGATGGGTACGGCGGCCCACCGATCGAGAATGGCGTCATCCTCGTGAGCGGCGAGCGGATCACGCGTGTCGGGCGCGAAGGCGACGTGCCGGTGCCTGCTGGCACCACCGTCGTCGACGCGAACGGCATGACGGTGATGCCAGGCCTGATCGACATGCACGTCCACCTCCACATCCTCGGCCACGGGGATTACAAGCGGTGGGACGAGTTGTATGGCACCCGCGATGCCACGGTGGTGATGCCGATTGCGGCGCGGCAGCTGCTCAACGCCGGGGTGACGACGGCCCGCGACCTCGGCGCCCGCCTCGACGACATCCTCGCGGTGAAGCGCCGCATCGCCGCCGGCGAGATCCCCGGCCCTCGGTTGTTTGTCTCCGGCCCGTTCATCCAGCACGCCCCGTACGAGGAATACGAGAAGGACTTCCGCTGGGGCGTGAATGGCGCCGAGGACGCGCGCACGAAGGTCCAGCGCATCATCGACGCCGGCGTGGACTTCATCAAGCTCATCGACCAGGACCAGATGACGCGTGAGGAAGTGCGTGCCGTGGTGGAGACCGCGCACCGCAACGGCAAGCCCGTGGTGGCTCACGCCCACCGCATGGACGAAATCCGGGTGGGACTCGATGCCGGCGTGGACGGCTTCGAGCACACCGGCCTCGGCACCGCACCGGGGTATGCGCCGGACGTGCTGCAGCGCCTGCGTGAGCGGAACAGCGGCCTCTACTGGACCCCGACACTGTCGCCGCTCTACACACTGTACGAAACCGGTACGCTCTTTCCCGAGCGCCTCGACGATCCCTCGTGGCGCATGTTCATGCCCCCGGAGATGGCCACCGAGATCCGGCGGTCCCTGGGCGCCATCACCCAACTGCCCTACTACGCACTCTTCCCCTCGCGCATTCCCATCCTCCCGCAGAAGTTTGCCCAACTACGCGAAGCGGGGGTGCGGATGATGATCGGCACCGATGCGGGAATCCCGGCGATGTTCCATGGCGACGCGACGTGGCGCGAGATGGTGAAGTGGCGCGAGCTGGGCGTCCCACCCATGGAGATCTTGCAGTCGGCAACCTTGTGGCCTGCCCGCTTCCTCCGCGCCGAGGACCGGATCGGCGTCCTTGCTGCCGGCCGTTATGCCGACATCATCCTTGTCCGCGGCGATCCACTCCTGGACATGACCGTGATGCGCGACGTCCGCGCGGTCTTCCAGGGGGGAAAGCGCATTCGCTAAGCCACCATGCTGCTCGAGATTCGCGAGATCAGCCGGAAGACGCCGACCGACGGCCGGCTCGACATCACGCCCGGCACGTTCCGTCGCCTCCAGGTCATCGGGGAGGCGCTCCACGGGCGCGTGGGAGAGCATCGTGCCCCCGCACGCCTGGACCGGATGGCGTGCCGCAAGTGCTCCACGCACGGGGAGGAAGGCGGAGAGCACCTCTTCATTGTCTCCGACGCCTATCGCGAGCTCGTACCCGGTGAGTCCTGTGTGATCGAGCTCGCCGACGATGCGGTCACCGTCGAGGTCTCACGCCCGCATTCGCTGACGCCTTAAGACGCCTCGCGCTGCGCCCCCGCGCCAACCAGTTCACGCTTGAATGCGTGCAGGATGCAGCGCAGGCCACCGTTCTCGCGCACCTCACCGGTGCGCAGCCCGGTGTATCGCTTGACCATATTGCGCATCGAGTTGCCCGAGGGAAAGTCGAGCATCAGGGCGACCTGCTCAACACTCCTGCCCGGGTCCTCCAGCATCTGCGCCGAGATGAGCAAACGACACCAGGCGATGACGGTACTCGGCGTCGGCAGGCCAGCGGAGCTGAGCCGGTCGACGAGTGTCTTGCGATGCACGTTGAGTCCGGCCGCGACTTCCTCGACGGTGAGCGCTCGTCGACCGTTCTCGAGGCAGTACCGGATCATGGACGCGACGTTGGGCGGCACCAATTCGGCCAGCTCGTCGTACACCGCGAGCGCTGAGCGTCGGTTCACGGCCTCACGCAGCGAGGTCTCGAGACGGCCACGCACGTCATCGAGGTCGCGGAGCACCAGCTCGCTCACACCGGCCTTGGCAAACTCGAGCATGTCCCTGGAGGCGAGCGGCGACATCACCCAGTAGAGCATCACGGGGACGCTAGGGAAGTCGGCCGTGAGCCGCCTCACCGTCTGCAGCGTGCTGTTGCCCCAGGGGTCCCGCATGTCGACCACGGCGACCTCGGCGAGCCCGTTCTCCGCGAGTGCGAGGAGTTCGGAGGGACGATCACACACGTGAAGGTGACCCCACCCCCTCACGGCCTCTGCCAGCCGCAGCCGTGACGTACTGTCCCAGACGAGGGCGCCGACAATCATGGTGATTGGAAAATCCCGTGACCGAAAAGGTTACACCATGTAAGGGTGGTGCCCATTGGGTGTCGGTGCGGGCATCCCCGCGCCGCTATACTCGCCCCCGAGCACGTACACCTCTCAACCACCGACGAGGACCCCCAAATGAACCGCTTCACCCGTTTCGCCGCTTTCGCTGTCGCTGCCGCCGGTCTCGCCGCCTGCTCGTCCCCGATGGAGCCGACGGCGAAGTGCGATGCGAAGGCTCCGGAATGCACCAACGTGAACTTCGTCAACCCGAACGTGAACTTCGTGAATCCGAACGTGAATTTCGTCAACCCGAACGTGTAAGGACGAACGCGGATTCGCTGGTCTCGGGCTCGAGGGTAGAGAGGCTCGAGACCAGCTCGAAGCTCTCGACTTCGAGGGGGAGGGTCTTGGGGGCGGCGCCGGTGCGCGAGACCTCGGGCCGGTCGCACGCAAGTCGCAACTCGTGGTAGCCCTTGGCGTCCGCGATCTCCAGTGCTGCACGGCGGTGCCGTTCGGCCTGGAGATCGTCGCCCGTGGCCGAATACGCCAACGCGAGGTGGCGGAGGGTATCGGCGTTTTCGTACGGCAGCGCGCTGCGCTCCACGGTGGCCCGGATCTCCCTGGCCAGCCGTCCCAGCACCTCCAGGTCGCCGCAACGCCCGGCCGCCAGCGCCGCACCGCCGAGCGCCGCAAGGCGCACCCGCAGCACGCTCACCCGCGCCAAGGTGGCGAGGAAGGCCTGCAACGCCGCGCGCGGATAGCCCGCCTCGAGACACACCTGGGCGAGGTTGGACAGCGACTCCGCCTCACGGGTCGCGTCGCCGCGCGAAAGCATGAATGCCGCCCACCCATGGTGCAGCGACAGGTCGTAGTGCTTGGCCACGCACTCGACGATCGTGAGACCCTGATGCGCGAAATACTGGAGCTCTTCGGCGCCGGAGGACTGGGCCATGTCCAGCCCCCGCGCGAGGAGCATCCTGGCCTGCGGGTAGTTGCCCTGGATGCGGGCCAGCACGCCACGTCCAAGGCTCGCCCGCGCCACCAACTCGTGGTCGCCCGACCGCTCGCCGACCATGGCAGCCATCCGGTACAGCTCGTCCGCCGTCTCGAGTTCGCCCAGCTGACGGGCCACCCGGGCCTGATCCGCGGCCAGCAGCCCTCGCTCCCGGTCCGAGGCCTGAACCGCGCTGGTCCGGGCATGGCCGAGGACCGCGTAGGCGACGGATAGCGCACCGGCCTCGCTCATCCTGTAGGCAAATCCCCGACAAGCACGCGAAACCGCGTTCGCCCCGTCCGGGGTGTCGATGACGGCGAGCCCGGCCACGATGAGCCTGAGGTCGGCGAAATGCGCCTCGGACCCGGCTTCTGCCTCGGTGGCCACCGCCCCCTCCAGGAGGTCACGCAGCGCATCGGCCGCTTGCTGGGCGAGCTGCTCGCGGACCCCGGAACCCACGCGGGCCAGCCGGCCCAGGCAGTGCGCCAGCAGCAGCCATACCGTGTCGGCTGAGCCGAATTCAGAGCGCCGGGCGAACCGATCAAGGTCCGCTCGATACGCTTCGAATGGTGACTGCGGTGCAAGCATCGGGCAGGCGTCCGGTTGGCGAGAGCACCCCATTATCCGTCTCGGGGGGCGATTCCACAAGTACACCTAAATACATCTGCAGGTGCCGTGCCGCGGCCCACCCGGGCCTAGTTAGTTTGCCACGGAATCCGGCCGAACCCGACGGAAAACCGAATCGTCGGCCTGGAGCGACCGCTGCTCGAGGCTCTTCCGCCGTGTCAGCGCCTGCGCGGCGGCGACCCGCTCGTCGTCCAGCGGATGGGTGGAGAAGAACTGCTCGAGCACACCTGGGCGAGAGGCGCGCTCGGCGGCGAGTCTCGCGAACATGCGGGCCACCCCGCCCGGATCGATCCCCGCGCGCACGAGATACTCGATCGAGGCGGAATCGGATGCGGCCTCGTCGGCGCGGCTATGGCGTGCCATCCATGCCGCCCCTCCCAGCTCAATGGCGACCTGCGCCGCACCGCTGGAGCACCAGCCGGTGATCGCGCAGAACGCCGCCACCACGAAGTTCGCGCGCGTGCTGCGGCCCTGTTGGGTGGCCGAATGCCCCAACGTGATGTGCGCGACCTCATGACCCAGGACACCGGCGACCTCCGACATGTCGGAGGCGAGGGCCAGCAACCCGCGATGCACGAACACGTGCCCACCGGGGATCGCGAACGCGTTGGGATCGTCGCGATCGATCACCGTGAAGTGCCAGGCAAACTCCGACGGGCCGGTGACCCCCGCAATGCGCGTCCCCAGCGAGTCGAGCCACGCATCGAGCGCGGTGTCTGCCAGCACGGGCATCTCGCGGATGACCTGCGCGGCCATCTCGTCACCCACACGCTGGTCGATCGGTGGGGGTTCGCCACATCCGGCGCCTACGGCGGCGAGCACCACGGCGCACACCCCGCGCGCGAAGTTCGTCGTGACCATGCCGGAGCGTAGCAGCGCCGCCGCCCGGCCGGTAGCCGCACACCCGCCCTTCTCTTTCGCCTTCGGGGCATTGAACTTCCCCCCGGAACCCACGAGCGGAAGAGAGTGGATGCGGATCAACAAGGTCGGCGTGATTGGCGCCGGTGCCATGGGAACAGGGATCGCCACGTTGTGCGCCTCGGCGGGGGTCCCGGTGGTCCTCCTCGACATGCCGGCGGCGAGCGGTGATCGCGACGGACTGGCCCGCGGCGCCATCGCCCGCGCCCTCAAGGCGCGCCCTGCCCCGCTGACCGACCCCTCCGCGGCCAACCTGATCACCCCGGGCAACACCGAGGACCACCTCGACCGGCTCGCGGACTGCGACTGGATCGTCGAGGCGATCATCGAGCAACCCGGGCCCAAGCAGGCGCTGTTTAGTCGCATCGAGCAGGTCGCGCGCGCCGACGCGATCATTGCCTCGAACACGTCGAGCATCCCGATGCGCGTCCTGCAGGAGGGCCGCAGCGCGGACTTCCGGGCGCACTTCCTCGGGACGCACTTCTTCAACCCGGTCCGCTACCTCCACCTGCTGGAAGTCATCCCCGGGCCCGATACCTCGCCGCACGTCGTCGCCGCGTTGCGCCACTTCGCCGAACGCACCCTCGGCAAGGGGGTCGTCATCGCGAAGGACGCACCGGGGTTCATTGCCAACCGCATCGGGCTGTACGGGATGGTGCGCGTGCTCCGCCTCATGGAGGAGTATCAGCTCTCCATCGACGAGGTCGACTTTCTCACCGGGCCGTTCACCGGGCGCGCCAAGTCGGCGACGTTCCGCACCAGCGACATTTCCGGCATCGACATCCTGCTGCATGTCGCGGCGGGCACGGCCGCGGCCACGGGTGAGGACTTCACGCTCCCCGACTGGGTGCACAAGCTCGTCGCAAGTGGACGGATGGGCGAGAAGACCGGAGCCGGGTTCTATCGAAAGGACAAGACCGGCATCTCGACGCTCGACTGGCGGACCCTGGAGTACCAGCCGCAGGCGGAGGTGAAGGCGGAAGAGCTGGCCTTCCTGCGCAAGGCACCACTCGGCGAGCGACTGAAGGGGCTGACGCGTGCCGGCGGCAATCGGGCGCAGTTCGTGCGCCACCTCCTCACCGACATCTCGCTCTATACCCTGGCCACGGCGCCGGAATTGTCGCCCGACATCATCTCGGTCGACCGGGCGATGGAGTGGGGCTACGGCTGGGAGATGGGACCCTTCGCCCAGATCGACGCGATGGGGATCGAGTTCCTGCGCGAGCAGGTCCGCGAACGTGGCGTGGCGACCCCACCGCTGCTCGCCGCGGCGCGCGAAGGCTGTTATCGCCAGCTCAACAGTGGCCCGCGCCAAATCACGCTCGATGGGGAATACGTGCCGGTGGAGCCGGTGGCCGGGCTCATCAACCTCCCGACGTTGCATACCACCGGGAAGGTCGTGACCGACAACGAAAGCGCCGCGCTGCTCGACCTTGGGGACGGTGTCCTCCTGCTCGAGTTCCGGGCGAAGATGAACACGTTGGGCCCCGGTGTCTTCGCCGCCCTCGAGCACGCCGCCACGCGCATCAGGGCCGGCGCCTTCGAGGGCCTCGTGATCGGCAATGCCGACCCCCGGACCTTCTCGGCTGGCGCGGACCTCGGCGCCGTCGGCGCGCGCGTGCAGGCCGGCGACTGGAAGGTGATCGAGGCGTCGATCCACGCCTTCCAGCAGGGCGTGATGAACCTGCGCCGGCTCCCCTTCCCCGTGGTGGTGGCCCCGGCCGGGTTGACGTTAGGCGGGGGCTGCGAGTTCCTGCTGCACGCGGACCTCGTCCAGGCGCACATGGAGTTGTATGCGGGCCTGGTGGAAGTCGGCGTGGGGCTCATCCCAGGGGGCGGTGGCACCAAGGAGCTGCTGTTCCGCTTTACCCGCGAGCTCGCGCCATACGACGAAGCCGATCCGTTCGAGGCCGTCAAGCGCGCGTTCAAGCTGATCTCGATGGCCACGACGAGCACCAGCGCCGCCGATGCCCGGCGGCTCGGGTTCCTGCGCGCGAGCGACCGGATCTCGATGAATCGCGATCACCTGCTCGCCGACGCGAAGGCGCGCGTCCTCGACCTCGCACCGGGGTACACGCCCCCGGCGCCCGCCACCATCAAGGCGCTGGGCCGCGAAGCCTACGGCAACCTCAAGTACGGGGTGTGGGCGATGCAGGAGGCCGGATACATCAGTGCCCACGACGTGCGCATCGGCCACCACATCGCGTATGTCCTGTCCGGCGGCGATGGCCCGCCGCGCGACGTCACCGAGCAGGACATCCTCGACCTCGAACGCGAGGCGTTCCTGTCCCTCCTTGGCACCGCGGAGACGCAGGCGCGCATCGCGCACATGCTCAGCACCGGCAAGCCGCTCCGCAATTGATCCATCGGCGTCACCACGCGACTGCTCACTCACAGCTTACCTGTCCGGAATCCCGAGATGCCTGAGGCCGTCATCGTCAGCGCCGTACGCACCGCCGTGGGGCGCGGCAAGAAGGATGGATCGCTCGCCGGCGTGACCCCGATCGACCTGTCCGCCCTCGTGATCCAGGAGGCGGTCAAGCGCGCAGACATCGACCCGCGCACGATCGACGACGTGCTCTGGGGCTGTGCGATGCCCGAGGGCTCACAGGGCCTGAACGTCGCCCGGCTCGCCGTGTTGCGCGCGCGCCTGCCCGTCGAGGTCCCCGCGGCAACGATCAACCGCTTCTGCTCCTCCGGGCTGCAGACGGTGGCGTCGGGAGCGCAGGCCATCATGAGTGGGATGGCCGACGTCGTCGTGGCCGGCGGCGTGGAGATGATGAGCCAGGTGCCGATGAGCGGGCACCACGCGCGCCTGCACGACGGGATGACCGAGGGGATGATCGCGATGGGGTTCACCGCCGAACGCGTGGCGACCCGGTGGAAGGTGAGCCGCGAGGACCAGGACGCCTATGCGTTAGGCAGCCACCAGAAGGCGGCGGTGGCGGTCGAGTCCGGCGTTTTCGCCGACCAGATCGTCCCGGTGCCGGTGGAACGCGTGACGTGGAACGGCGCAACCAAGCAGGTCGAGGAGGGGCTGTTCGCCATCGATGAGCTGGTGCGCAAGGACACGACGGCCGAGCGGCTCGCCAAGCTCCCCGCCGCGTTCAAGGCGCGTGGCACCGTGACGGCCGGCAACTCCAGTCCCTACTCCGACGGGGCGGCGGCGCTGGTGCTGATGTCGGCCGAGCGCGCGCGGGCGGTCGGCGCGACGCCGCTCGCCCGTTTTGTCTCGTTTGGTGTGGGTGGCGTCGACCCGGATATCATGGGAGTGGGCCCGATCGTCGCGGTGCCCAAGGCCCTCGCCCGGGCCGGCCTCACCATGGACCAGCTGAAGATCATCGAGTTCAACGAGGCGTTCGCGGCCCAGGCGCTGGCGGTCAAGCGCGAGCTGGGGATGCCGGACGACCGGCTGAACGTGAACGGTGGCGCGATCGCCCTCGGGCACCCGCTGGGTGCGACGGGCGCGAAGCTCACCACGCAGCTCATCCACGAGTTGCGGCGCCGTGGCGGCGGGTATGGCCTCGTGACCATGTGCATCGGCGGGGGGATGGGCGCGGCCGGGATCTTCGAAGTCGCAGCCTGAGCGATCGCCCCACACACAGCGGCCCGCCCCGGAGACCGGAGCGGGCCGCGTGTTTTTCGTGCCTGCAGCGGAACCCTAGAGCAGGTACCCGCCGTCGGCCAGGTACACGCTCCCGGTCACGAACGACGCCGCCGGCGAGGCGAGGAACAGCGCCAGTTCCGCGATGTCCTCGGGCGTGCCGAGTCGGGCGATCGGCTGGTTCGCGAGGACCTCGCCCATCACGGCCTCGTTGGACCAGAGCACCTGCGAGAAATCGGTCTTGATGAAGCCGGGACAGATGACGTTGACCCGCACGCCGTGCTTGCCCCACTCCTTGGCCATGACCTGGGTGAGCGAGATGATCGCCGCCTTGCTCACGCTGTAGATCCCGAGCCCGCGCTCGGGGGCGAGGCCGCCGATGCTGGACATGTTCACGATCGCCCCGCGGCCGTTGGCCTTCATCGCGGGCAGCAGGCGCTTGGCCAGCTCGAACGGGCCGCGCACGTTGACGTCCACGATCTTGGCAAACGCCTCGGGCGAGGTGTCCTCCACCGCCCCGAAGACCGGGTTGGTGGCCGCGTTGTTCACCAGGATGTCCACGCGACCGTGACGCGCGAGCGCCTCGGTGGCGAGGGCGTGGGCCTCCTCCAGCCGTCCCACGTTGGATGGGATGCCGTCGGCGCTGGCCCCGTGTGCGCGAAGGGCCGCCACCGTCTCCTCGACGGCAGCGGCCTTCCGCGACGACACAATGACGTGCGCCCCCTGCCGCGCGAGCGCGACGCAGATGGCCCGCCCGATGCCGCGGGTTCCACCGGTGACCAGGGCAACCTGGCCTGTGAGGTCGTACGGCGTTGCTCCCGCAGCTCCGGGCATCGTCATCACATGTTGG
>JAEUJK010000124.1 GCA_016794735.1 Gemmatimonadota bacterium
TCCCAGCCGAAAGCCACGGACCCGCGTGTCCTTCTGGAGCATCTCGCCGACCCGGGCGCGCAACGCGCCCGTGCCCTTGCCGTGGATGATGCGCAGGCTCCGGAGGTCGGCGCGAATGGCCGCGTCCAGCGCGTGCATCACCGCGTCGTCCACCTCATCCGCGCGCATGCCGCGCACGTCGATCTCGGTGGGCGCGGTCACCTCCGGGAGGTCACCGATCCACGTGGGGACGGCTGCGCGGGGGCCCTGGTCTTCCGAGCGCTCCAGTTGCCGAGCCGGGTAACTCAGCTTGACCGCACCTAACGACACGACGACCGCGTCGTCGCGCACCTCGAGCACGCGTCCCTCCCGTCCCTCGAGCGGCAACACCCGCACGCGATCCCCCACGGCCAGCACGGCCGGTGCACTCACGGGACGTCGCCGCTTCTCGACGTTGGCTTCCTCGCGCTCGATCTGGTCGAGGCGGTTCGTTTGCCTCGCGACCTCGGCTTCCACCGCGCGACGCGCCTCGTGTGCCGCGGCCTCCACCTGCGTCTCGCTCGCCCGCTTCAGGTCGCGGACGACGCGATCCACCGTCTGGCGTGCTTCCAGCAGGTGACGACGCGCATCCCGCCGTGACTCGCGTTCGACCTCGCGCTCGCGTTCCCGCAGCTTGCGTTCCCGCTCGGCCAGGCGATGCGCCATCTCCTGCGCCTGCTCCCGCGACGCCGCGAGGTCCTGCTCACGCGACGCCAGCTCGCGGTCGCGCGCCTCGAGGGCCTGCAGCAGCGCATTGAGGTCGCGTTCGACCGTGGGGACGCGTTCCTCCGCGCGGGCGATCACCTCCTCGGGCAATTGCAGGCGGCGCGCAATGCTGAGGCCGTAGGAGCGCCCCGGGATCCCCTTGATGAGCCGGTAGGTCGGTGCGAGCTGCACCGCGTCGAACTCGAGGGACGCGTTCACGATCCCCGGCACCTCGGCGGCAAGCTCCTTGAGCGCGCCCAGGTGCGTGGTCGCGACCGTCATCGCGCCGCGGGTGGTCAACGCCTCGAGGATCGCGCCGCCTAACGCGGCGCCTTCCAGCGGGTCCGTCCCCGAGCCCAACTCGTCGATCACCACCAGGGAACGCGGCGTGGCCGCGCCCAAGATCTCGCCGAGGTTGCGCAGGTGCGCGCTGAAGGTGGACAACGACGCCTCGATCGACTGCTCGTCGCCAATGTCGGCGAAGACGTCGTCGTACACGGCCACCACACTCCCCGCCGCGGCCGGGACGGGAATCCCGCTCTGCAACATGAGCGACAGCAGGGCGAGCGCCTTGAGCAGCACCGTCTTGCCACCGGTGTTGGGACCGGAGACGAGCATGGTCCGCTCGCCGGGCTCCATCTGCAGCGTGAACGGGACGACGTCGATCCCCTGCGCCAGCAGCAGCGGGTGGCGCCCGACGACGACGGAGAATCCCTCCCCGGCCTCACGCACCTGCGTGGCGTCGCAGGCAAACCGGATGGCGTACCGCGCCCGTCCGTACAGCGCATCGAGCGCGACGAGGGCATCGAGGGCGTCACGCAGCGGCGTGGCCAGCGGGTGAAGGCGCGCCGTGAGTTCCAGCAGGATCCGGTCGACCTCCGCCGCCTCGTCGGCCTCCAACTCGCGAATGCGATTGCAGGCCTCGATCGCGGCCGGCGGCTCGATGAACAACGTGGCGCCGGATCCCGACGTGTCGTGCACCAGGCCACCGACGGCGCCGCGCGCCTCACGCCGAACCGGGATGACGTAGCGGCCGTTGCGGATGCTGACCGACGCGTCGAGCACGCGCTGGTGCGGCTCCAGCCGCTGCACCACACGTTCCAGCAGCGACACGAGGTTGCCCTGCGCATCGCGCAACTCGCGACGCAGGCGGCGCAACAGCGGCGAGGCGTCGTCGCGCACCGTGCCATCGTCGTCGATGGCGCGATCCACCGCCTGTTCGTCGGCCGCGTGGGACACGAGGCGGTGCCGAAACGGCTCGAGGACGCCGCGCGCCACGGCGGGAAGCCGCGGGTCGCGCAACGAGTCCTGCGCCAGGCGCGAGGCACGCAACAGCCGGCCGATGTCGCGCAGCTCGAGCCCGGTGAGTTGTGTGCCCGGCACCCGCAGGCGCGACAACCCGTTGCGCACGTCCGGGATGCCTGGCGGCGACCATCCCTGGTCCGAGGCAACCATCGCGCGCATCGCCGTCACGCGCGCCAGTTCCAGCTCGATGGCGTGGCGATCGGTCGACGGCGTGAGGGCGCGGATCGCATCCGCGCCTAACGAGCAGCTGGCGTGCCCGGCCACCACGTCGAGGACCGACGCAAACTGCAGGACCGACAGCGCGTGACTGTTCACGGCAACCTCAGGTGGCCGGTCGGGCCAGCTCCTCGCGCACGATGGCGCTCACCTGCGACCCGTCAGCGCGTCCCTTGAACTGCGGCGTCACCTTGCCCATGAGGGGACCCATGGCCGTGATCCC
>JAEUJK010000142.1 GCA_016794735.1 Gemmatimonadota bacterium
CGCGTTAGGCGCCACGGTCATCGACACCGTCATCATCCCGGGGCTGGACTCGATCCGGCGCCTGCAGTCCGGCGGGGGATGTTCCCCCTTCCGCCAGGACCTCGAGGCCTACCTCGCGAGTGTAGCCAGCGCCAACCCACCCGTGAAGACGGTCGAGGAGGTCGTGCGCTCCGGGCGTTTTCACCCCAGCGTGCAAGGACGCCTGGAGGCGGCGCGAACCGCGCCCGCCATCGCAGATACCACCGCCGGTTGCCGCGGCCGCGAGGCGTATCGCGCCGCACTGCGCACGCTCGTCCAGCAGCGCATGGACGCCCTCCGCCTCGATGCACTCGCCTACCCCACGTGGAGCAACCCGCCGCGGAAGATCGGGGACCTCAACACTCCCGCCGGTGACAACTCCCAGGTGTTCTCTCCATCCACCGGCTTCCCGGCGATCACCGTCCCCATGGGGTACACGCGTGGAGAACTCCCCGCCGGACTGCAGCTCCTGGGTCGGCCATGGAGCGAAGGCGCGTTGTATCGCCTGGCCTACGCCTACGAGCAGGGCACGCGCCATCGGCATGCCCCGGCCTCCGCGCCGCCGCTCTCGCCCTGACTATCTTCTGCCATGCCGATTGTCGCGCTCCATGGCCACGCGAACCTCACCGCCCGGTTCACCCGGATGTGGCGCGACAACGCCCTCCCCCAGAGCCTCCTCTTTCACGGAGAGGCCGGCGTCGGCAAGCAGCGCCTCGCGCTCTGGCTCGGGCAGGCCCTGCTCTGTGAAGCAGGGCCGCCGGGATGCGGCACCTGCCAGAACTGCCGGTACGCCAGCGAGCTGACGCATCCCGACCTCACGTGGGTCTTCCCGCGCCCGCGTCTCAAGGACAGCGACGCGTCCCCGGACGAGGTGCGGCAGGATTTCGCCGAAGCGGTACGCGAGCGTGTGGAGGCAGCGGGGCTTTATGCCGCGCCGCCGGGGAACGAGGGGATCTACGTCCCGACGATCCGCATGGTCGTGCGCGCCGCATCGGTCACACCGGCCATGGCACGTCGCAAGGTGATCGTCGTGGGCGACGCGGAGCGCATGGTGTCGCAGGAAGGCGCGGACCAGGCGGCCAACGCGTTCCTCAAGCTGCTCGAGGAGCCACCGGCGAACACGTGGATCGTGCTTACCTCCTCGGCCCCCGGTGCCCTGCTCCCGACGATTCGTTCGCGCGTCGTGGCCTGTCGCGTGGCGCGCATCACCGACGCCGAGGTGGACGCCTGGCTCGCGGAGCCCGCGGTGACGGACAACCTCCGTGAGCGCAAGCTCGCCGGCGGGCGCACGCAGTGGGTGGAGCTGGCCGCCGGTGCACCGGGCCGACTCCTCGTCTCTGGTGCGACGACCACCGCCGCCGACGCCGCACGCCGCATCGTCGCGGCGCTTTCCACGGTTGGAGTCGAGCGCACTTCGCGCGTGGCGCTCGCGCAGGGCAGCGCCGGTGCGCGTGGCGCGTTCACCGATACCCTCGAGGCGGTCGGCGTTGAACTGCGCGCGGCCATGCGCGCCGCCGTGCACCGGGGTGACGACCGCGTGGCGGTCGGGCTCGGCAAGTGCATCGAAAGTGTCGAGGACGCCAAGGTGCTCGCGCAGGGCAACGTGAACCCGACCCTCATCACCTCCGAGTTGCTGAGCGCGTGCCAGCGCGCCATCGGAACCCCGTTGACGTGACTGGGGTTCTCCCGAGTGCACAGCAGGCTGGGCGCGGCCTACCCTTCGTTCGTTCGACAGGGTTTGCCAACTGGGAGGGGATGCGATGCACGCACGAAATCTCGAGCCCGCACCGGCTCGAATTCGACTGGGGGATGACCGGGAGATCGTCCTGGTGCGCTACGAGCCGGCCAGCCGGTCCGGCGTTGTTGCCCCGACAGCCATCGAGGGGTTTGTCCGTCCCATCTTTCGCCGAGGCAAGCAGGCGCCGCGTTTGCCTCGCTACTCCAGGCCGCGCATGACTGAACTCAGCCACGTCGACGCCACCGGGAAAGCCCGCATGGTCTACATCGGCGACAAGGCCGCCACCGAACGGGTCGCCGTGGCCGGGGGGCAGATCTCCATGCAGGCGGAGACGCTGCGCCTCATCCGCGAGAACCAGATCGCCAAGGGCGACGTACTCGGGGTGGCCCGGGTCGCCGGGATCCTGGCCGCCAAGCGCACCGATGAACTGGTCCCCCTCTGCCATCAGGTCCCCCTGAGCGAGGTCTCGATCGAGTTCACCCCGGACGAATCGCTCCCGGGTTTTCGGGTTCGTGGCACCGCCCGGACAAATGGTCAGACCGGGGTGGAAATGGAGGCAATAATTGCCGTAAGTGTGAGCCTTATCACACTTTACGACATGGCAAAAGGGGTGGATAAGGGTATGACGATCGGCGACATTTCCCTCCTCGAGAAGCGCGGCGGGAAGAGCGGCGACTGGGTCAGGCCCTGACCCTCTTCTCCTTACCGATCTCCGGAGCCTCATGAAGGACCTGAGCCGGACCTACGTCCACCACAGCGACCGGGAGCGCCGAAAGCGCCGGATTCGGGGCGGGCTTATGCTCGCCGCCCTGATGGCGGCTGCGGGGCTGGCCGGCTACGCGTGGGCTCCGGTCGAAGCTGGCGCGGTGACGGTCCGGGAAGCGGGCGCAATCACCGGACGGGACTCTGCCCTGGCCAACCTCCATGGTGAGGTCGGGGCCGCCCGCGAGCGGCTCGGCCATGCCTCGGAGCGGCTCGAGCGCTGGAACCGGGTCTTCGGGTACGCCCGCCGGTATCGCATCGCCCCGGACCTCGCCCGGGCGATCTACGACGCCGCCGTCGCCGAGCGGCTCGATCCCGATCTCGCCTTCCCCGTGGTGCGGCTGGAGAGCGCCTTCAAGGAGCGCGCGACCTCACCCGTGGGGGCCATCGGGCTCACCCAGCTCATGCTCGGCACGGCGCGTGAGTTCGAGCCGTCGATCACGCGCGAGCAGCTCTACCATCGTGACACCAACCTCCGGATCGGCTTCCGCTACCTGCGGCGCCTGATCCAGTGGCAGAAGGGTGATGTGCAGATGGCCTTGCTGGCGTACAACCGCGGCCCTGGCGCCGTGGTCGCCGCGCAGGAACTCGCCCTCGACGCGTCGAACGGCTACGACCGGATCGTGCTCAAGGGTTACCGCGGCCGCGGCACGCTCGACTGAGTCGCCTTCGGTCGCGGGCTCTTCGCCGCGACCTTCTTCTTTGTCGCTGCCGGGCGCTTGGCCGTGCTCGACCCCTTCGCCGCCGTCGTCTGTTTCGTGACCTTCGCGCGGCTGCTGGACGCTGACGCGCGCGACGCCCGCACGATGATCGATTGCCCCGGGTACACCACCGTGCGGCGGAGCCCATTGGTGCGCTGCAGGTTCGCGACGGTCGTGCGATAACGACGCGCGATCAGACCGAGGGACTCACCGCGACGCACCACGTGCACGACGCGACCTGAACCCGACGCGGCGCTGCCATACCGCTCGATCGACGGATCCGGCACATCCCGCGACGCGGCGACCACATGTGCCGTGGGGACAAGCACCTCGCGACCCACGGGGAGCCGCTTGGAAGTCGAGACGCCGGGGTTGTACCACGCGAGGCGCCGCGCATCCACGCCGTTCGCGCGCGCGATCGTCGCCAGCGTCTGCCCCTTCCTTGCCTTGACCGTGATGAACGCCAGCCGGGCCGTCGTATCGAGGGTATCCCAGTTCGACTCGAAGGTCGCGAGCGTGCCGAGCGGGAGGCGGAGCTGCGCATCACCCTTGGGTGGGGTCACCCCGCGCAGCAGGTGCGGGTTGAGGTCGCGAACATCGGCGACCGGGCGACCGATCAGCTGCGCCGCCAGCCCGATGGAGGTCAGGGCCGGCACCTCGACGGAATCGTAGGCGAAGGGCGGCACCGAGTCGGCGACAGACAAACCATATCGTGCCGGTTCCTTGCCGATCAGGGCGGCCGCAATGAGCTGCGGGACATAGTTGCGCGTCTCGGCGCGCAGGTACGACTGCTCGGCGAGCGCAAAGAACCGCTGCTCACCCTCGAGTTCCTCGAGTTCATCCTGGAACCGCGCGAGGCCGCGGGACACGCGCCCCGGGCCGCCGTTGTACGCCGCCGCGGCCAGGTAATACGAGCCGAACTGCTGGTAGAGGAGGTTGAGGAACTTCGCCGCGGCATCGGTCGCGCGGATGGGATCGCGCCGTTCGTCCACCCAGTGGTCGACCCGCAGCCCGACGCC